>DASXWI010000098.1:0-9442 GCA_036503755.1 Saprospiraceae bacterium
GTAAGTTGGACAGACATCGATAGTGATGGTGATCTTGATCTGTACATCACTAATGAAAATGGAGAGCAAGAGAATCTATACCGAAATGATGGAGGGGGTGCCTTTGAAAAACTTACAGGTCTTGTGATCACTACAGATGGAGTTAATACCATGAGCAGTAGTTGGGGAGACATAGATAATGACGGTGATCTTGATTTATTTCTGGCCAATGATGGGAGCAAAAATCAACTGTTCCGGAATGATGGGGATTTTGTTTTCGCCAGAATACTAACTACGGACATCTCAAAAAATAACGCCAGGTCCTTCAGTAGTGCCTGGACGGATATTGACAATGATGGTGATCTCGACCTTTTTGTAACCAATGCTTTTCAAAATGGTGTGCGTTTAAAAAACCTGCTTTATTTGAATGACGGTACCGGACATCTTACCGAAGTCACAGATGAAATCGTTGTCACTGATACCGGTTGGTCGTATGGCTGCGCCTTTGGTGATTATGACAATGATGGTTTCCAGGATCTGGCGGTGGCCACTACGCGCTTTGGTGGAGTGGATGATGTAGACTATCTCTATCACAATAACGGAAACGAGAATCATTGGATCCTCCTGTCACTTGAAGGAACAACCTCCAATACGTCAGCCATTGGTGCAAAGGTGAGACTCAAGTCGGTAGTTCATGACACTTCGACATGGCAGATGCGAGAAGTTTCTGCGCAAAGCGCTTATTGCAGCCAGAATGATCTGCGAGTTCATTTTGGATTGGGTACCGCTGCTATCATCGATAGCATTGTGATCGAGTGGCCATCCGGGATTGTCCAGTTCAGAACCAATGTTTTGCCAAACCAGATGATCAACATCCAGGAAGAACTTGTCAACAGTATTCATGAAGAAGAATCGCTATTTGGTTTAACCATCTATCCAAATCCCACGAATGCCGCGATTGAATTGAAAGCCAATTTTTCAAGCCTATCCAATAAACTCCTGTTAGAAGTCTTTGGTGATACCGGTCAAGTTGTATACAGATCTACTTTCCAACATGCAGGCGGACCATGGCAACATCACTTAAACCTGGCAGAACTGAATCTTGCGGCTGGCCATTATGTGGTAAGATTGAGTAACGGACAAGCCGGAGAGGAGAGAAAATTAATCTTGATCAAATAAAAGTAAACGTCTTTCTCAAGGACAGTTTCATTGCCCCGTAGGGGCTACAGGTCGGTAAACCAAACCATCATTCACCATGAAATACAAATACCTTTTGGCTAATCCTTCCCTTGTTACCCGAAAGATGGATAAAATACATGCCTGCGGGTACTGTAGACGTGTCCAATGAAAAAGTATGTTGGCCTGGCTGAAGTAAGTCCATTTCCTTATTGATAATCACTTTCCCATTTAAATGCACCATATCCATCTTCACCTGGTCAGGTGAGTTGATTGTGACATTGAGAAATAATTGATCGCTTGTTGGATTGGGGTAGATGCAGAGGTTATACTGTTGACGATTTTGATGATCAACTGAGGTCGACAGTTTTACGAGGGTAACTGCAGGCGCCGTGATGACAGGATCATTAAAATCAAAATAGATGGCGCATTCATTTTTTATTTCCGAATTCAACAACAATGAATCTTTAGTAGAAATAGCGAAATGTACGAAGCCATGACTTTCCGGCTCATTGGTTGTGCTATCCGGAAGGAGAATATTGTCGAATCGCCATTTCACTACGTTGGAATCCGGAAAGGACAGCTGATATGCGTGACTTGCATCGATCATTTGAATCGAACGCACATCTAATCCAGCTTCAAGTGTATCGATCACCTCGACAAACTCCGCATAGGAATTGCCTGTGTTTTGAAAGCGGATGGTATATTCTAAAACCGTTTCTTCTTGGGAAGGCGGGATTTCAGTGCGATTGACAATTTTATCATTTGGATCATAGCTTCCCGTAATATGGCCGCTCCTTAATGCTTCATTATTGGTATAGCTTATCTCATCTATTGGAATATTTCCTGCAATTGTAGCTTTAACAATTACTTCTTCACCAAGCATTGCATCCTGGTCAACTGAAGTGACCACCTCAAAACAATAATCAGCTAATGCTGTGAAGCCATTAAATTCCCATGTAATTGTATTCCCATTTACCTCTCCACCAAAAGCATCGATAATTTCAATAGCAGGATGATCATCAAAACTTAAGATAACCACAGGATCTTCTATGTAGACCCCTGCGTTTTCCAAGCACAGACGATATTTTGCCTTAAACCCTCTTCGCAATTCAGACAATTGAGCCAAATGGATCCCAAGATCATGGTATAAAGTATCTGGACAAAGTGCAAAGTCAAGGTTGTCGTAAAGCTGAAGAGTCGTATCTGTCGTGATTTCGTAGTTGGCCGGAATGGAATGAAAGTTGGAATTGACAAAGGGATATATAATATGGGTTTCATTATTGTTTAATAACGCCTGGAAACGCCCATCAAAAAGTGTATTTGTTAAAGGCAGATCATGGTTAAAAATCATTTGGTTCCCCAATTCGTATTCACCCGCTTCCTGGACATTGTTGCAGTTATGATCAAGGAACAAAGAGCCTTGTGCCAGGGTGTGATGTTCGCTGCAGGAAAGAAGGACTTCGGTAATCGATTTACAACCTGTCGCATTATCTGATATTTGTGTTATACCTCCATTTGTAAATCGATTACAGAAAAAGCGGATGGCACAATCACTCAAACTGGCGTTATTGATGATTTCAATATCCCCGTCAATTCTGGTAATGTTGTTTAGGCCTCGGATATCGACAAGGCTCGCATTGCCTAGAAGTGATATCCATCCCCGGATACGGGTCAAATACCGTAGTGCATCAAGATGTGTCAATCTCTGATTCCAGAAAATTTCTACATTCTCTACAACATTTATGGTTTCTATACCATCTATTGAAATAAGATAGGGATTGTTAGTGATTTGCAAATGTTCGGCCACCTGTGAAATGCTATGAAGTCCATGTAAAGTTTGTAGTCCATTATTGTCCCGCAGGCTTAAATAAAAAATGTTCTTAAGCTTTTCAAGACCCTGCATATTCACCAGCTTGTTATTCTCTAAAATTTTAAGGTCATATATGCCCTCCACGTTGTTAAGCCCGTTCAGGTTTTCAAGGCTTGGATTACGGTGAATCGTGACCGTATTGAGGCCTGTTGCCTTTTCAAGGCCTTCCAGGTTAACGAGAGATGGATTATCTCGGATTAACAGAAATTCATCAATGATAGCAAGGCTATCCAAACCAGCAAGATTTTGGATTTGTGTGTCGGTGATCCATAAATCTTTTTCGACATGGCGTAGGCCAAGTAAACCATTCAGATTTGTAATACCCGGCCCGGAAATCTTAAGTGTCAGCACACTATCACACGAGAAATTATCGACTGCCCCTTGTGTGGTCAGCTCTATCTCAAAAGAGCATTGCGAACGAAGGTTGGAAAATATGCATACTAAGAAACCAAAAGCGATTGTGTATCGCAAATGAGTTGTGAATCGTAATGATAAGGCCATTAACAAATCTAAAAAAAATCGTCGACTGAGTATCACGCTGAAAGAAGAATTGTTAGACAATGGCCAAATCATCCTCCACTTTCTTGCAAATCGATCAGGAGGAAAGGAAAATTATTTTTAGTGAGTAGTAGAGGATCGTTGATCTCGCATCATAGTGCGCTGTTGTTGATTATCTTTGTTTTGTTAACTAAACCAGGCCATAGATGAGTATTCTTCCAGGTAATATCGCAACTTTTGTTCTAACGATTTCCATGTTATTCATTTTGAATATTGCATTAGGACAGCATTCAACTTCATCCACCAAAGCCAGTAATCAATCCGCAGAATTAAGTTGTAAAATGTCTAGTGCTAAGTTGATGAAACGAAAGGAAACCGTGCTGAAGAGTTTAAAACAACAAATTCTTGAAACAAAAGAATTGAGTGATGGCTATGCCTTCAAGTTTCCAGGTTCTGACAAGGTGATAGATGAACTAACAGAGTTCATTAAAACGGAACGAACCTGTTGCGACTTTTTTATTTTCAACCTTTCGATAAGTGGAGACAAGAGTGAGGCGTGGCTGGAACTCACCGGTCCTGAAGGCGCAAAAGATTTTATTACGGGGGAGCTTGGGCTTGTAGAGGCACCTTAAAAAAATAAAAATCACACGCTCAGTCGTCGTAATTTCACTATCAAATTCTAGTAACATGAAAAGTTTTGTATTTGCATTCATACTGGTTGGTTGTGTATCCAGTGTTTTTTCACAGGGCAAAGAAATGAGTATGACCCCGGGTGCACCAGACGCCGTTCTCAAAGGTTTTATTAAAACCTATGGCGATGAAAAAGCCACTTGGACGGAAACCGAAGGAATTTACGAAGCCACATTTAAATTAATCGGAATGCAGGCAACTGCCTGGTTTGATTCAACAGGCCATCGTACGAAAGTAGTGGTTGATATAAAAGAAGAACAATTGCCATCCATTGCAAGGTCCTATATTGAAAGGAATCATCCAAAGGCTAAAGTGATCAAGGCACGTAAATGGACGGATGACAAAAAGGTCAGTACGTTTGAGGCCGATATAAAAATTGCACAAGAGACTAAAAAACTGATGTTTACATCGAAGGGAGATTTAATACAGTAGTTTGGATAAACTCATCTTAATCGGGTACTTTTTTAAACGTAAACGTATTGGCGATACTCCAAATATTGAGCCATTATGCTTTTGTTATGAAACTAGGCTTGACATCCGAGAACCAAACCATATGATATGTGATTAGGCACACTGAGTTTGGAATTCAATCTCCAATACGCCTATGCACCACCACAACTACGTACTATTGAGGGTACTACCCGCAATCGTTTTCTCCTTATTGATTCAAATCAGGTTATCAGCCCAGCCAGCCCTGTGTGGTGGAAACCTGGGAGATAACATTTTCTTAGCCGGAGACTTTGGGAGTGGAAGTCCTGCAATTTATCCTGAAGACCCCAACCTGGCACCAGGATTTCTTTACACCACAATAACGCCTCCCACTGATGGAACATACATATTGACGAATGATATGTCCAAATGGGCATATCATTGGCCTACCTGGCTGCAGATTGGTGATAACAGCGATGATCCTAACGGTTACATGATGGTCGTAAATGCTAGTGAAACGCCTGGTATATTTTACGAACAAGTCATAACCAATTTGTGTGAAAACACATTCTATGAATTTTCTGCAGATGCAATCAACCTGATGCGTAAGAATATGGGAGGTATTCTGCCGGATATCAGTTTTTATATTAATGATCTACTTCAATATACCACAGGTCCTGTTCAACAGGATGAAAAATGGCACCAATATGGATTTACATTTACGTCTGGCCCCGGACAATCAACGTTGAAATTAACCTTGAGGAACAATGCACCCGGTGGTGGGGGTAATGATCTTGCACTTGATAATATAAGTTTTCGCGCATGCGGTCCTGATGCCAATATTAAGATGCCTGCCGGAGGAAAATTTTGTGCAAACGAATTGCCGTTATTATCTGCACAAATTGATACAGATATCGGATTTGTGCAATGGCAGATGAGTGATGATTCGTTAACCTGGAGTCCAGGATTTAGCACCGGGCAAACATTATTTCAGGTTTTTATATGCTACTTCATTAGTTAACCTTGTCAATAGCAATTGCAGGATTTTCTCAGAACCCATAAGCTTTGAGGTCCTTCCCTCCTTTTATACCGCAACGGCGACTGTTTGTGAAGGGCTGAGCTATAGCTTTGGAGATTCCGTCTATCATGAAGCCGGCTTTTATCAGCATACATTTAAAAGAGAACATCAATGCGATAGTGTGGTTACACTTGAATTGATTGTTGTGCCTGATCCCCTTATCATGGCGGAGTATGAAGTCTTGGCCCCTTCGTGTAAAGGAGCTGAAGATGGTTCTATCACGATGCTTTCTCTCACTGGTGTCGAAGCTCCATACAAGCTTACAATCAATGAAAAAATCCACTTGCCTCCGCAATCGCCTTTGATTGTACCTGCGGGTGTGTACACGGCAGTCGTCACTAATGAGTATGGTTGTTTTGATAAGCAAGAATTACTTGTTCCCGATGGATTGCCTTTGCAAATAAAGACCATAGAAGATACTTCTTTATTGTATGGAAAACGTCTGCTATTGTCCGTCTCTTCCAATATGCCCATAGCACAAGTTAGATGGACACCGGCAACTCATTTGGATTGCCCAATATGTTTGTCAACGGAAGTGATTATAAAAGAAAAAATAACCTATATCGTTGAAGGGAAAACAGCGACCGGATGTGTGGCAAGAGATTCCGTCTCGTTAGACGTTTCTCACCAGCCGGTGAGGTATGTTCCTAATGTATTTAGTCCTAACAATGATCAGGTCAACGATGTCTTTGAAATTGTGCTTGAGCCTGTAAGTTTCAGGTCTATTGATCGTATTTTAGTTTTTGACCGATGGGGTGGATTGCTTCACCAACAATCCAATATCGCACCTGAAGAATTTCTTAAAGTCTGGGATGGATATTCAGCAAACGAGGCTGTAATCTCTGGTGTTTACTTATATAGAATTGACTATACACTTATCGATGGAACTCAAGAGAGTATCAAGGGGGATGTGACGGTTGTTAAATAAAAATTCCTTGTTCCATGAGTATTGGCTGCACATCAGGAGATAGTGTCATGCTCAATGTATGCAAGGCTCTATGCTTCGCCATGGGTCTTTTGATTTCAAACACCCACACTCACACAGACACTCACTCTGAATTCCGGATTGGCTACGCCGATCCGAAGATGGGGGTCCTGCTCAAAGTATGCAAAGCTCTATGCTTCGCCATGGGTCTTTTGTTTTTTAGGGCATTCCAAAGCAAGCTTTAAATGCCCTAAAAAACAAAAGCCCCACCATTTCATGGTAGAGCTTTGCATACTTTGAGGTCGATAGCGGATTCGAACCGCTGTAGCAGCTTTTGCAGAGCTGTGCCTAGCCACTCGGCCAACCGACCCTGTTTACTTTTGGGTCAGACCCTTTTTGATTGCGAAGGCCCGCTGTCGGGCCCTTTCTTCTCAATCGAGAAGCAAATATAGGGCTTTATTAGTTTTTCTGTTTTTTATTGATTCAAGGTGCACATTCCATTCACAAACAGCTGTCCACCAGGCTGGTTATGCACCAACGTAGCCCCCATGGAGGCAATACTGCTTTCAATATTGACATCTTTCAATCTCAGCAGACCCGCATTATTGATGGCCGCCCCCATCATGGAAACACCAGCCGTCATCTGGACATTAATCAATTCCACTTCCACACCAGGCGTGATTTCAAAAATTCGATCACCTGAAACCGTTACGTTAATCACCGGGTTTTCAGCCAGGATCACCAGGTTTTTATCTAACAACAATGGTGCCGAACCAACATTGATCGTTTGCCCGGTCAACATGGCCCCCAGCCTGATCGTATCTCCAGGATTAGCACATGCAATAGCCGCTGGTAAACTCCCTATTCCTGTCCCTGAGGTTTTGTTGACTGTCAATTGGCAATTGATTGTACCACAGACTTTAAGTCCCCAACTATTCAGGCTTCCCCCGGATTCATCTTCTAAATCCTGAACCTCCATTTGCCACAATCCTAGTGCATCTTTTCCATCAAAATAATTCAGGTTATTGAACGGTCTATAAAATAATCCATCTGTAGGCGGACATGGCCAGGTACCCGGAGGCGCCTCATCATTAAAGTTGATGTTGAAGTTGTCATGATTACTACATGGCCGGTTCCAGATCAGTCTTTCTCCTCCATCCGGTGCAATGAGTGAAAATTTCAAATCATTTACCCAGGTATGCGTACCCGTCAGGTTAACCACATCTACATCGCTAATGACCATGTCTACCGGAACCCAAAAGTCCGAGTATACAGTTGATGAAATACCTGCTGGGATGATAACCGGTACGTCATGACTCAATAATGCAAAACAAGAGGAAGTAGTAAACGTAAAGGTCGTTGACCAGTTACCTGGTCCGCACGAATTAATTCCTCTGGTTCTCCAATAATATTTCTGCCCAACAATCAAGGGTGTGGTAACATGGTATTGATCAATAAATGATGTGCCTGTTTGGGCGATTTGCGTAAATGCAATATCATAAGCTAATTGAAATTCGTATTGCGGAACACCAGAAACGGCCTGCCAATCTAAAATGGGTGTGATCAACGCTTCCATTTCATTATTAACAGGAGTGGTGAGAATTGGGGATGTTGATAATGGAGCTTGAAGTGTAATTGAAAAAATAGCATTCTTACTACCTGTTGTACTCGAGCCGCTTACGGTGGGCATATACGTACCAAACAATCCTGTGAGATTAGATATAGTCAACGTGCTGTTTGTTCCTGGTGTAACCACAGGAGGCATAAACGAAGCTGATGCGCCAGGCGGAAGATTGAGTATCGACAACATAACAGGATCTGAAAAACCTAACATCTGGCCAACTTCCACTATCGTCTCAACTGATCCATCATTACATTCTGTCACAGAAGTAGGATTGAGGTTCAATGTGAAATTCGGGGCATTCATGTTGATGACAAAATTGGCATTGTTGATATCGAAAAAGACATTGTTAGAGCCTTTTACCATAATCCGTCCGGTAGTAGTTGTTCCCAATGGAAGTGAAACGGTAGCTGAGCCATCATTAGGTTCGTTTTGAACAAGGAGGACAGGATAGGTGAAACCACCATCATAGGATAATCGTATGTCAACATTGGCGCAATTGACTGGAGATGCATTTGTGTTTGCGACATTCCACGTGATCGTTGCTGTACTGTCTTCATACAAAGTATCCGGACTATTATAGGCGGTGATCAGAAAAGGACCGGCGGAAGCTGTTGCGGCAATTAACGTGTTGTCTTCATCCGTACATCCATACATGCCATCATATAGATCACGCACAGTGACTCTGAATTCCATATCCCTTGTTACAGAAGGTAGAACCTCCCATGTCGGATTATCTCCGTTAACAATGGATGTAATATTTGGAAAATATCTGCTTGGAGAGGATGTTGGATCAAGGCTTCTGAACATTGGACCAAATACATTGGTTGAGGCAGGAGGCATGACAGCACCCACTTCCGGATCCCATTGCTCCCAACAATACGTCAGGGGATCATCTTCATCATCAACAGCTGTTGCCGTCAACACAAAGGGAGTAGAGATCGGAATGGTATAGTTGGGTACATTAGAGACTACGGGTGGAGAATTGTCTGTTGAAATAACTAATTCACAACCCGATGAGCTAATCTTATTATTGATTTGTTGCAGGCTGATGGCATGCATGTAATCATCGGAGTTCGGTTGCACATTCGGCGAACAAATACCGGCATATCCCATAATTGTTGAAGCACTTCCAGGTTCCATTGAAGAGGAAAGATTGCGATTGCAATTATT
>DASXWI010000099.1:0-7797 GCA_036503755.1 Saprospiraceae bacterium
TGAATTGTTCAGGCATAGGGGACATAGGTATATAACGACCAGGCAATTGGACCTGGCTATTCATGATCTTAAACAAGCAGCAACACTTGCCGAAGGCAATGACCTTGAAATTGAACCTGATGGCATTCCCAACAAACTGAATATCCCATTGAGCAACCTTCATTTTAATATTTACTATCACCTTGGTCTGGCCTATTATCTCCGGTCGGACTATCCTCAAGCCATTGAAGCATTCAAATTATGTATGTCTTATTCAGATAATCCTGACCTGAAAGTTGCCACGACATTCTGGTTATATCTTTCCTATTTAAGGACAAAAGCGAAGGATACTGAGGAATCATTGCTAACAGAAATACACCCTGATATGGAGATTATTGAAAATGACGCCTATCTGCGTCAGTTACTTTTTTTTAAAAACGGGAATGAATCCATTCTTGAACGGGCTGCTGAATCCGACACATTGCCTCTCGCCAGCACCCATTATGGGATCAGTTGCTGGTTTGATACACATGGCGACAAGAACAAAGCAGCATCTATCCGTCACCAAATTCTTTCTTCAGGCATGTGGACGAAATTTGGATTTATAGCCGCCGAAGCTGATTCCTCCAGATTGATAGCAGAGTAATATGATCATATGAGATACCAACCTATTCCTTCTTCTTTATTCATAGACCGGAGAAAATATTTTGCCGGAAAGATGGTGCCTGGATCGATTGCCATCTTTTGTTCGAATGATCCAATGCCAAGAAATGGTGACCAGTTTTATCCATTCAGGCAGGATTCTGATCTTTTTGCATTGTCAGGACTTGATCAGCAAGGTTCGATCATTGTACTTTTTCCGGAAGCAAAAAATATGTCGAATCGAGAAATGGCTTTTATTCTTCCTCAAGACCCCGAGCATACGATCTGGCATGGAGAACGATTTTCTCCTAAGGAAGCAAGGCAGATATCCGGCATCAAAACAATCTATACCACTGCGCAATGGGATGCGATCATGCCAAAACTTTTCCAATCTACTTCCACGATCTATATAAATCCTCGCCAGGATGAACGTAATGACACCGAAGTACTTTCCCAAAATGATCGAATGGCACATAGCCTCCGACAGCTTTATCCAACACACACTTTTAAAAAGGCTCATGACATCTTACGACAGATGGTCATGGTCAAACATCCGATAGAAATAAGCCTCTTGAAACAAGCAGTGGAAATCACAGGGATGGCGTTTGATAGGGTTCTGCAGAAAATGAAGCCCGGCATGAAAGAATATCAAATCGAAGCCGAGCTAACTTATATTCTTACCGGAAATGGATGCCATCATGCTTTTGAACCTATAGTCGCTTCAGGAAAATCTGCATGTACTCTTCATTATGTCCGAAATGACCGGCACATCGGGAAGGATGACCTGGTCTTAATTGATTTCGGTGCAGAATATGCCTGCATGGCATCTGATATGACAAGGACGATCCCTGCTTCAGGTACATTTACAAAAAGACAGCGGGCAATCTATGGGTCAGTTTTGTCGGTCTTGAATGAAATGACCGAGCTGATGCGACCAGGAATTACGATTGCGGAATTGAATAAAGAAGCTGGTAATCTGATCGAGCGGGAGCTGATGAAATTGAAGATAATTAATAAATCAGACCTCCGAAGACAAGATCCCAAATCCCCCTTGCGCCGAAATTATTTTATGCATGGGATAGGTCACCACTTGGGATATGATGTCCATGATTTATCCGAACGATCTGTTCCTCTCAAACCTGGAATGATCATTACGTGTGAACCCGGATTATACATCAAGGAAGAAGGCATTGGAATTCGGCTCGAAAATGATATTCTCATCACGAGAGGCAAGCCGAAAAATCTGATGGCAGATATTCCCATTGATCCAGATGATATTGAGGAAATCATGCATTCCGCACGGAAATAAACAGTTCCAGTCCAGGGGGGCTTTGTTCAGGGACTTTCGATTAGGCATTTAACTGCCTTTTTTGCTCATTCAGGGTTATTGGATGAATACCCTGATTCCGCTCTTAGCTTCTTTTGGTAAATTGGGAATACAAGTTTTAATCTCCATATTGTCCTCCTCAGGACTTTATATCCCCCATTTCTTAACCACAAAAATTTTATCGTATGAACCGTATTGTATTCTTCCTTCTGATTTGCTTGATGGCCTTTTTTAACCAGGTTAGAGCTGAACATCTCTCATCGCATCTCCAGTTTTCTGCCCGTATGAGTGGAAGCCAGGAGGTTCCCGAAGTTGTTTCTGATGCGCAAGGTGTTGCTGTCTTTACTCTTGACAAGAATAAGACTACCATATACTTCAATGTGTCCCTGAATAACTTGAGCGGACCGATTACAGGTATGCACATCCATGAAGCTCCGGCAGGAACCAATGGCCCTGTCATCATTAATCTTGTTCCTTTCCTCAATGGGAACCGAGCGAAAGGCGCCCTTAAAAATATTACTCCAGCGACCATATCGAAATTATTGAATGGCGACTACTACATTAATGTACATACCGAAATGAATCCCGGAGGAGAAATCCGTGGACAGATTCATTTAGAAACAGATTCCAGGTACACTGCATTGATGTCAGGAGCAAATGAAGTTCCTGCCGTTACCACTGATGGAAAAGGTCTTGGAGTATTTCAGTTAAACCAATCACAAACCTCGGTCAAGTTCAAAGTGCTCTTCTTTGGTCTAACCAGTGATGTAGTAGGTGCCCACATACACAATGCGCCTGCTGGTGTGAATGGACCTGTCATCTTTGATCTTGCACCTTTCATTTTTGGAAATTCGATTGAGGGTGTTTGGGAACCTGGAGCTATGCTTGACGCACTTCTTGCCGGAGAATTGTACATCAATGTACATACAGTTAACAATCCCGGAGGTGAAATCAGGGCACAGCTTACTGTGATGCCGGGAATGACATTTGATGCTGCATTGGATGGTGATCAGGAAAATCCACCGGTTGAAAGAAATGGAAGAGGTCTGGGTATCATCACCATTGCGCCGGATTTGGCCACTTTTCAATATTATATACTTTATGACAGCCTGAGTGGTTCTGCAAACGACGCTCATTTTCATCTTGCTGCCCCAGGAGTCAATGGACCGGTTGCGATTGATATTTCAGATGACATCGATGATTCCAATAGATTAATATCAGGCACTCAACCGTTGAACCTTGACATATTGAATAATTTCCTTTCTGGCGGATATTACATAAACATTCATACGGATGAAAACCCTGGAGGTGAAATCAGAGGCCAGGTTTATAGATTCGCCAGGGAAGGATACACTTTTGAGCTGAATGGCGGACAAGAAGCACCATCTGTCACTACAACAGGTACTGGCGCAGGTCTGGTGAGCATTGACAGAGATCAGAGCAATGCACATTATATGCTTGTGGTCAGTGGACTGACCGGAGAATTTACTGCTTCGCATTTTCATAATGGAAAGCCTGGAGTCAGTGGAGGAGTCATCCATAACATCACCAGTTCTTTTAACGACTTCGGTGGGGCGTATGGATATTGGGATGAAACCAGTGCACCACCATTTGATGCCGGTCCCTTATTCAGATCAGGAGAGGTGTATGTCAATGTGCATACAGATCTATTCCCTGGAGGTGAGATCAGAGGGAATATTATTCGATCAAGTGAATTGTTTGGAGAATTGCCTTTCGATCCGCAGTTTTCAGATGACCTGATTCTCAGAACTGTATTAGTAGGAGATCAGGAGAATCCACCTGTTACAACAGATGCTATTGGGCTCGCCACAGTTTTCTTTGAAGCCGATAAAAGCACAGCAAAGGTTAATATATCTTCAAAGGGACTCTCCGGACCGATTACCGGTGTTCACATTCATGAAGGAGATTTTGGGAACAATGGACCCGTTCTTTTCCCTCTAACGAATGTTGGCAACAGGATTCAAAACGAGATTACTGATATCACCCCGATCGACCTCATCAGCCTTATGAACGGTGGAACTTATGTCAATATCCACACTGCTAACAATCCTGGCGGAGAAATAAGAGGACAACTGCAACTTGATCAGGATATAACTTTTTTAGCCGACCTGAATGGAGAGAATGAATCTCCTGTGGTGGTGACTGATGGCCTGGGTTTAGCGGCCATACATTACACAGTAGGACAGTTAGCTATTGAAATCAATGCCCAATTGACTGGTTTAAGCAGTGAAATCACTGGTGTTCATTTGCATACAGGTGCTCCTGGAGAAAATGGCCCTGTCATCATTGATCTAGGAGATTATCGTGATGGAAACAGGATTTCAGGACGACTGGAGGTAACTGTTGAAAACCTGAACGACATTTTCTCTGGTAATGTTTATATCAATGTTCATACTACCAACAATCCGGCAGGAGAGATTCGCGGACAAATGAATTTTTTGCCTGGTATCACTTTTGATGGTTGGATGTCTGGTATGCAGGAAGTTCCATTTACCAATTCAAGTGCAAGTGGTCTTGCTGTCAGCACCATATATCCTGGACTTACAGATATTGCATTATGGATGTTAGTCGATGGTGCTTCAGGTCCAATTGCAGCCGCCCATTTTCATCAGGCACCCTTGCAATCAAATGGTGGTGTTGTTCATGATCTGACCGGTGACCTTAATGGCAATTCTATTTTGCATTTAGGCGTAGTGGATGATGGATTGCTTTCTGCATTGTTAACAGGAGATATCTATATTAACGCGCATACCGCAGCTTATCCAGGTGGTGAACTTCGTGGACAGATGTTCAGGAGGGCAAGAGATGGTTATGGATTTGACCTTTGTACCGCCCAGGAATTAGGGACAATAGATGCACCTGACGCCTCTGGTACTGGATTTGTATCTATATCACGAAACCATGAGAACATCAGTATTCATGTATTGACAGATGGGTTGACCGATGACCTCACAGCTTCCCATATTCATGAAGCACCTATTGGAGTTAATGGTGGAGTTATTGTAGACCTCACAGCATTTTACAACGATGGTGTGATGGTGATCAATGGCGCGACTACCGATACTGCGCTCATCAATACAATTCGGGCAGGCAATACCTACATTAATGTTCATACTGCTCTCCACCCTGGAGGTGAGATACGAGGACAAATCGTCAAAGATTTTTTATGTGAACTGGAAACAGGTATTCGTCCATTAGAGGATGTTATTTCAGAAGTAACCCTTAGCCCGGTTCCTGTCGTTGACATCCTCAATATTACGATGCAATCACATCTTTCCACTTCACTTCAATTTTCAATTGCAGATGCTGCCGGCCAATTAATATCCACTGAGAAAATCAACCTGGTAAGCGGTGAAAACACACTATCGCTGATCACCAATACGCTGTTACCTGGATTTTATATCCTTGTCATTACAGATGGAGATGCGACACAAGCCTATAAGTTTGTTAAGTAGGGAATAGGGGGCAGGAGATAGGAAATAGGAAATGGGGGAAAGTAAAGAGATTGGGTTTTTATTAGAAAGGAGGCCGCGACAGTATGTCGCGGCCTTAGTTTTTTAAGCAAAGTGTTTAGAGAGTTTAGTATTAGCACTTGTTCGGTGCTAAAGTTTAGGAAGTTTAGTTTAATCACACTAAACTTTCTAAACAATATCGCTGTAGGCGACAAATGCTAAACAGATGGCCGCAGGCCCATCGTTAAACACTGTTTCCATTATTTAAGCATTCTTTAAGGATTCGAAAACTGACCTTAACAGCGATTCTCTCGTCTTAGGTATATAAGATCAAAAACCTAAAATGATGAAAACGTTGACCGTAACCCGAAACAAAAGCTTTGAATGGAGCTTTGGAGTGCATGCAGGAATCCTGTTGATTGCATTACTTCCTTTCGCCCACAAAGTGGCAGAGCAAAAACCACTTGAGTACATTCTTGAAGTAGGCTATGTAGAAGAACTACAGGAAGTAGCTTCCGGAAGTGAAGGCCTGCAAGCCCGCAGCCCAATCTACAATGAAGAACCAGAACCTACCAGTGAGCAGCCTGCAGAAGAACCAATTCCAGTAGATGCAACAGAACCAGTGGAAGAAACTACGATTGCTGAAAACAACACTGAGGTCATCAGCGATGTGACTACTGAAGAAGAAGTAACTGATGTAGTAGCCAGCGAAAGTGCCGCTGACGGAGCTGATGCAGAAACCAATGCAAGTGGTGGCGGTAACGGAAGTCCTATCGAAGGAAACCAGGATGGTGCGGCGATGGATGGTGATGGCGGAGGTGGCGATGGATTGGAAGGAGACGGTATCATCACACGTAAAGTCATCTATCGTGAGGATATCACGAGTGTGGCCAAGGTCAACGGACGAGTGGTGTTGGATATTTGCATCGACAGGGAGGGAAAGGTAATCTATGCTGCATATGATCCAGAAAAAACTACGATCACAGATAAAGAGATTATCAAACAAGCTAGTCACCTGGCCGTACGTTATAGGTTTGAATCAAAATATAACGCACCAAAGAAAGAGTGGGGAGAACTTACGTTCATCTTCCGGATTGATGAAGATGTAGTGGGTAAGTAAACGTGGGGTTTGATAAGTTGGCGTGCAGGTGGAAACCTGCACGCTTTTTATTTCATCCCGATAGTCAGAGGCGGCCGAAAAAAAGCTGACGCGATTTGTTTAGGCCACTTGTAAGGACATTTTTCAGTAGATTAGCAAACGCTAATTGATACCTGGAAATAAATCTTTTCACCATGAATATTCTGAAATGTATCCTATCTCTGATCTTTATTGTAGGCTTAGCTCAGATAAAGGTGAGCGGACAGTCGAATTTTTTCCCACCAGGGGCAGAATGGTATTATTCATTTAAGGTTCCCGGTCTACTTAAATCCCGTGGTTACACCAGGTTTGAGTACACGGGAGATGTTGAGCTTGGAGGACGAAATGCCAAGCGATTGGACCGGACGACTTATATACTCGATTATGACCAACCTACAATACCAATAGATACGATAACAGAAGACCCATTTTACATGGCTCAGTCCAGTGATTCCATCTTTTACTTTGCTGATAGTGTTTACCAGTTGCTTTGGATTAATAATGCAGAGGAAGGGGATCAGTTTGAATTTAGTAATTCATGGGGCGACATCTTCCAAATGAATGTAGATAGCAACAAAATTGTCATGGTAGACAACCAGGAAACTATGAAAATGTGGATTTCAGGAGGAACCATGTATGGCCATTGGGGTCACTCGGTCATTTATGACCGGTTCGGTCCAGTAAATGGTTTCCTTTATTACTCTTGTTGGGGTTGGTACGATTGTTATGATTCTTCATTGTGCAGATATAAAAGTGATGCTACTGGTGTAGTGGATTTTAATGGTTCCTACTGCGATAACCTTCTTGCTTCGTCAAACGAACCTCAAACAACCGGAATTCACGTTTTTCCCAATCCGGTCAGTGATGTATTATATATATCATCTCTAGTTGCCTGGAATGAATCGATCCGAATCAATCTTTTTAACCAGGCCGGTCAACTGGTTTATGCTGATAACATACCTGCATCACAAGATTATAAAATAGATATGTCGACTTTTACAAAAGGAATGTATTACTGCAGGGTGGGCGCAGAAGTGTTTAAAGTAATTAAGTTATAACTTTTACAATTTACTTCGCAGGACTATTGA
Source organism: Saprospiraceae bacterium (assembly GCA_036503755.1). GTDB lineage: Bacteria > Bacteroidota > Bacteroidia > Chitinophagales > Saprospiraceae > Opimibacter. The sequence goes on from DASXWI010000099.1 coordinate 7,648, forward strand.
GATGAAGGGCTGGCATTAGAAAGAGAAATAGATTACTTAAAAGCTTACCCCCACCGCCACTGTCCATCCCCTCAACTTCGAATCATCCCGATCCTTCAAAATCGCCTGCAGCGCATAATGATATTTCACTTCAGCAGTGAAATTGGTAAA
>DASXWI010000100.1:0-3512 GCA_036503755.1 Saprospiraceae bacterium
GGAAAAATCAGAGGTTGTAAAGTATAATCCACCATCAGGGGCGAAAGGCTTTCCGAATATTATATAACTCCCGTTTGAAGACCAATCTGGAAAGTAAAATTGAGGATTGTCCAAATAATTTAATCCAGAAAAAATAGTCACATCGGCTCCGTTAATTTTACACTTCTGGATTAAGCCCCCAGACGAAAATACCAGCCATTCTCCATCCGGAGACCAGGCTGGATTGTAATGATGTCCTTCCAACACCAATGTCCGGTTGTTTCCTTCTTTATCTATAATATAAAGTCCGGAAGGATAATCTGCAGGTTCGGGTAATTGTGAACTGAAATGGTAGTAAGCGATGAGGTTTCCATCCGGAGAAAATGCCGGATGTTGATCGCGTTGGTCTACAAATAGTTCGTAGTTGTGCGGATTAGGTCCATCATGCTCTGGAGCGCATGAAGAAAAAGGTAAGGTTGCCGCTAAAAGAATGACGCTTAAAATACTACTGATGGTATCACGTTGCGTTTTATGCATGTTCAAATAGAAGTCAACGGGTTTAGATGTGAAGATAGGAAATATTGGCTAATACGTAATTTGTTTTTTTTCTGACCCATTGGGTTTTATAATATACAGTACTTCTTTACTATAATCAGCATTGGCATGACTGAAAACAATTTCGTTGTTCACTGACCAGGAAGGGTATTGGCCATACGCCAGGAATTTCTGGCTGCTTCCATCAGCGTTCATGGTATGTACCCTAACATCACTGCTCCAGGCTATTTTTGAACCATCAGGTGACCAGGTTGGGGCGCGATCATCCTTGTTATTGCTGGTTAATCTTTGATCAAAGGAACCTGTTGTATCCATCACAAAAATCTCCCAGTGATTCCATTCCGATGAAGCTTTCATATAGGTTATCCTGCTGTTAATAAGTGATAGTTCAGGATCCCTTCCGGCTATTACGATATTTCCATATATGGGCTGGGGAATTACGAAATCAGACTTCATTGAATACAAATTGCTTTCACCTTCAACATTGGCAGCTCTGTCAAATAAAATATAATTATCTATGGTCCAGTCCGGAAAGAACAGAGCATGTTCAAAAGAAGAATTTTGTCCTCCCAACCCTTCAAAAGTAGTAAGGCTGTCTCCATTGGTTTTACATTTCTGAATTACTCCGCCAGACGAAAACACCAGCCATTCTCCATCCGGAGACCAGGCAGGATTATAGTGATGGCCTTCCAATACCAATGTCCGGTTGTTTCCTTCTTTATCTATAATATAAAGCCCGGAAGGATAATCAGCAGGTTCTGGTAACTGTGAACTGTAATGGTAATAAGCGATGTAATTTCCGTCAGGAGAGAAAGCCGGATATTTATCCTGTTCTTCAACGAAATCTTCGTAGTTGACAGGGTTAGGCCCGCCATACTCCGGAGCGCATGAAGAAAAAGATAAGGTTGCGACTAAGAGAATGAAGCTTAAAATGCAATTGATTGTATGGTATTGAGTTTTACGCATGTTCAAATAGAAGTCAACGGGGCTAAAGTAATTGTGAAGGTAGGAAATATTGCTTAATCTTTATTGCTTTTTGGCAGAGCCATATGTTTAACGAATAAGCATTGTTATAAAATGGCCTGCAACAGTTCATTATTGTAGAATCGCAGAGCCTGATACAATATTACTCCGCTACATAACCCAGGTAAAAATGAAGAACAACTTTCTGGTTTTTTTGAATTCTAATATCCCTTACTTTTTCTACTAACTCAGGCCATTCGTTAAAATCTCTTTCGCACATAACCGTGTAGGTACCTGGGAGGACCTTGATATGAAAATATCCCGTTGCACCCGGCACTGTAGTCAGGCTGGAGTTGTTTAGCCATACTTTCGCTGCCTGAACAGGATAATCCTGATCGCCATAATTCAAATCGTAAATGCGGCCCGTGATCATTGAAGAATCGTTCAGTATTGAATCAGAAACCAAAACCACCTCTGCCCGGCCATCCTTCATGTTAAAGTTAGACATGCTAGAAAATAAGCAAGCCGTCATTGACACACCTAAAAGGGCGATGCAGAAAAAAGATAAGAGACTAAATTTCATTCCGGTTTGCATCAAAAGTAATTTAACGGGTGGTTAGTTGAAGGTAAGAAATTCCCTGTTTTCCTGGCATAATGTTTTGTACTTTAACATGACTAATCAATACGACTATGCGCTGGACAGGAAGAAGACAAAGTTCAAACGTAGAAGATCAACGTGGCAGAAGCGGAGGCGGTGGATTTGGCGGGATGGGTGGTGGCATGCTGACCAAAGGTGGTCTCGGTACGGTGGTCATCATTATCATCATCAGTTTTGTACTGGGTAAGAATCCCCTGACCCTGCTGCAGCAAATGGGCGGATCAGGAACCAACACCGGCTATACCACTGAAGAACCTTATGTTGCCAGCACGGAAGAAGAAGCGCTTGCTGATTTTTCCAAAGTGGTACTGGCGGATACGGAAGATGTCTGGCACAAACTCTTCAGCGATTACCGAGAACCCACGCTGGTACTCTTTACCGGAAACGTTGAATCATCCTGTGGATCTGCCACCTCGGCAACGGGGCCGTTCTATTGCAGTGCAGACGAGAAGCTATACATCGACCTCAGTTTTTACCAGGACCTGAAAGATCGCTTCGAAGCCCCCGGAGATTTTGCACAGGCCTATGTCATTGCGCATGAAGTAGGACATCATGTGCAGCATCTGATGGGTATCACCGACAAGGTACATGCCATGCGTGGTCAGGTAAGCGAAGAAGAATACAATAAACTTTCGGTGCGCCTTGAATTACAAGCCGACTTCCTGTCGGGTGTATGGGCGCATCACGCACAAAAAATGAAGAACATGCTCGAGACGGGTGACATCGAAGAAGCCCTTACCGCGGCCAGCGCGATCGGTGACGATCGGCTTCAGATGCAGGGACGGGGCTATGTCACACCCGACTCGTTTACGCATGGCACTTCGGAACAGCGGGTGCGGTGGTTCAGAAAAGGATTTGAGAGTGGTGATCCGGATCAGGGTAATACGTTTGATATCCCGGAGTCTGCTTTATGATTTGATGATGTGTCGATTTGAGGGTTTGATAATCGGGAATCCCATCATCATCAAATCACCAACCTATCAAGTCAACATTGTCAAATTATCGGTTTTTGAACTTGTAAAGCCAGCGGTTAGCTTCTTTCTGACGCGCAATACTTCCATCTTCCAAAGACTTTCTAAGTCTCTCATTCATCATACCTTGTGAGGTAAGGTGATAGAATCCGCACTCGTCACACTGGTAAACAGCAACAGGTCCCTGATTGGGTGCGAACTCAAACCGGCTGTAGGTTTCGATCAGCACGTCTTCAGCAACCTCTGATGAAGGAAAGCCTTTTTTACCTGTGGGACATGATTTCATGTAAACGAAGGTACTTATCCTGCTGAAATTTTTGAACACATTATTTATGAACCGTAACGCAACAACGGTTATCTTCAACGATCTGTATTCCCTATGAAAA
>DASXWI010000101.1:0-2086 GCA_036503755.1 Saprospiraceae bacterium
TTTATGTACGCCTTTTATCTGGATCAGCAATATTATGTACATCAGCAAGGTCTTGGCTTATACAAGATGGTCAATGATAAACTAGTCTTAATTCCCGGCAGTGAATTTCTTGGGAAAGAAAGAATGCAGGTGATGCTCCCCTACAAGACCACCTCCAATGAAAAAAAATACCTGATTGGATTATTTTATAGCGGCCTCTTCCTATTCGATGGAAAAACATTTCAACCGTTCAAAACGGAGGCTGATCCAATCATTACATCCGGATCCTTATTATACAAAGGCCTACTGCTGAAGAATGGAACGTATGTGTTGTCTACGACCGGAAAAGGGCTGGTGATTATAGATAAAGAGGGTAAACAGTTGCAACGAATCAACCGGGAGGTCGGACTGCAGGATGAATCCATTTATGGTGTCTACCAGGATAAACAAAGCACTTTATGGCTTGCTCTTGATAATGGTATTTCAAGGGTTGAAACAGGGTCACCACTCACTCAATTCACATTGCAATCCGGAATTAACACTGGTGTCCTTTCCATTGAGCGCTTTGAAGATGCCTTATATATCGGAACGACGAATGGCCTTTTGCGATATGATGATTCCCGGAATTATTTTGATCTGATCCCCGGCATACCTCAAAACCAGATATTTTCACTCAAGGTAGATTCCGGTCAACTCTTGATTCCAGGTGATGGACTTTATGGTGTAAAGGATAAAAAAGTGACGACCATTCGCTCATCTGTGAGTGCAGATCTCACATTGTCTTATGTGTTTGTTTCAAAACAAAAACCTTCCGTGCTTTTAGGCGGCGGGCCATTTGGGTTGGCTGTTTTCACCAGACAAAATAAATCAAGCCAATCATCTGTGACGTGGGATTTTGCCGGATATATCACTGATGTCAAAGACCAGATCTGGACGATTTCGGAGAATAACGAAGGGAAGTTTTGGGTAGGATCTCAAAACGGTTATGTCTTTCTCGTAGATATAGCGTTTGATGAACGTGGTAAAATCAATTCACAGAAAACAACCGTTGAAAAATTCGGCGAGCCTGAGGGCCTTAAAGCAGGTGTGGGCTCCGTGTATAAGATCAAAGGAACCAATTATTTTGTAGCTGACACATGCCTGTACACCTTTGATGATTCACAAAAGCGGTTTGTACAGGACACTAACTTTGGTGTATTTAGCCAGGGTGGCGCTTCACTGGAATTTTTTATGACGGCAGATTATAAAGGGAGGGTCTGGATCAGAGCCGGAAAAGAGACGATTATCGCTACACCAAAACCAGAAGGAGGATATCTGCTTGACAGGCATCAATTAAACTCACTGGCTGACCTTACGATACAAGCTATTTTACCAGAGCAAAATGGAATCGTTTGGTTTGGGTCCACGGATGGATTGATACGTTTTGACGAAAACGTGGAAAAAAATACAACAAGATCCTTCACCACAGTAATAAGGTATATAGCAGCAGGCAAACATACGCTAACCTCCATTCTTATCCAATCTGAAAAGCCTCAGGCCATTTCGTATACAAACAACACCCTTCGGTTTGAGTATGCCGCCCCTTTCTTTCAACAAGAAGACAAAACTACTTACCAGACCTGGCTTGAAGGATTTGAAGAGGATTGGTCCGAGTTTGATAATAATTATTACAAGGAATACACCAACCTGGCTGCAGGGGAATACACCTTCCATGTAAGGGCCAAAAATATCTATCAGCAATTAAGTGAGGAAGCCGTTTATTCTTTTTCCATACACCCTCCCTGGTACCGTACGTGGTGGGCATATCTATTATATGTGCTTGGTGCATTAGCCTTAATCTATTCGATTATACGATGGAGGACGTATCAATTGCATGAAAAGCATCGTGCCCTTGAAAAAACAGTTGAAGAACGCACGGCCCAGCTAAGTCATCGCGTAGAGGAACTCGCAGTGATCAATATTGTACAGGAAGGACTCGCTGCTCAAATGGATATGGAGGGCATTTATGACCTGGTAGGAGAAAAAATAAGGGAAATATTTAAAGCCCAGGTGGTGGATATTGCTATCTATAATAAAGAGACCAATCGCCTGCAAGACAAGTATTGTT
>DASXWI010000102.1:0-2945 GCA_036503755.1 Saprospiraceae bacterium
GCTAGCAATGAATTAGGACTTCCATAACCGACTTTGGCATAAAAAGGAAAATACTGGGGCTTCTTTTCTGTCTGAATCGCCAGAGGCTTAAGTTCAGGAATCAGGTAATCAATGGAAGGCGAAGGTGCAAGCAACCTGTAATCATATTTCCTGACCGTTGAGTCCACAGGTACAGGCTGAGGGACTATCCTGATTTTCCTGGTTTCCACCAGGCGAACTTCAAAATCCTTTACTACTTCAATTTTACCGGAAGGCAAAGTGGTTTGCGCATGAATAGCAAATGACAAAAAAACAATGGATATGGTGAGTTTAATTTTCATGGCTGAGGATTAATCTTTTTTAGGATTCTGCTGCATCTCTAATGTGTCTCCACTCTGTGGTTTTATTCGGCTCAGTCTTTCCTCTTCTTCTTTTATCTTTTCGAGTTTGGCGGTAGCTTCTGTCATGATCACTTCATCCCCTTGAAAATTTTCAGTAATCGCTTCTACAATAGCCCTTGCATTGAGCAGGTCACCTGCTGCAAACTGTATATCTGAAAGCAACAATAATGATTTGGCCACCCAAAAAGGATAACCAACATTCGTGCGGGCGGCTTCTTCTGCAAGTTTGGCAGCTATCTCAGGCTCCTTCTTTCGTTCATAAATGGATGCGATATAATATCTCGCTTCTGCTGCAGGTTCTGCACTGTTAATCCTGATGATATCATTAAATGAAGTCAAGGCCTGTTCATAAGCAGCATTGTTGTAAGCAATGATTCCTTTATAATAAAAAGCAAGTGCCCTGACATCATCTGTTGTCCGAGGATGTTCAATGACCTTTTCCGCTAAGATTAAAACATCTTCTTTCTGATCAAGCTTGAAAGCACAACGCATTGCCCCCAGTGTTGCTTCATAACCTTTCTCTTCAGATTCAGCAAGGGGTATAAAGGCCATGTAATGTTTATATGCTCTGGCCATATCCTTGTTTTGATTGTAAGCAATCAATGCTGCTTTATACAATGATGAGGATTGGTAAATACTTGGCCCTACACTGGCTACAGATTCATACCCTATCAAAGCATCATCATAACGTTTAAGCAGAGAATAGGATTCTGCCCTAAGGTATTTTGCTTTCAATGCATAAAGACCTTCCGGGAAAGCAGTCAAATATTTCTGGAAAGACTCAACCGCTTTTTCATATTGGCCAAGCGCGTAAAAGTTTTCAGCGGCATTGTAAGTGATAGAATCTCTATCTGAGCCGGAAATGGAATACCCGGGAATAGTTTCAGCAAAAGAAAAGAATTCATCAGGTTTGTCAAGCTCGTTAACATAAATCTCCTGGATAGCAGCAATCGCTTCCTTGGCAGCTTCTGGTTCAGGGTTATATTGAAAAACGGATTTATAATACTTCAGTGATGCCTCATACTGCTCGCTATTATATGAAATAAGGCCAAGTCGTAAGATGGAAGCAAGCAATAAAGGGCTCTTTTCCTTGTATTGATTCACGAGTTGTTCATAAGATTGAATGGCCTTGGCTGTCTGGCCTTGATCCTGGTATGTATTTCCGATCTGGAACAATGCATCATCCGCCCATAATGACTCAGGGCTTCCTGCAACCAACGATTGTAAAATCTGAATTTTATCAGCTGGTTTCTGTTGAAGTCCCCGGATAATTCCTTTCTGATACGTTGCATAATCTATCCCTGGAAAGCCACCGGTGATTGCCTGGTCATAATAAAATATGGCTTTATCATATTGATTCCGCTTGAAGCCACAATCGCCTGCGCGCAAAACTGCATCCGGATAAACCTGGTCAGTAATAAGATCATATTCACCTTGTACAGCTGGAAAAGCTTTAAGTCCTGTTACAGATTCTTCGAAGAGTTGCTGGGCTTCTGCGTAATTCTCATTGCGAAGAAAATTATATCCCTGGTTATACTTCGCTACGGGTATACTTTGATAAACCGGAATACCTTGAGCATTCGCGGCGGCAGCAAAATAAAGATTGTACCATTTGATACTCTCATTATAACTAGAGCTATGAATGGCTAACTCACCTTTCCAGAAATAGGCTCTCGCTTCTATACTTTTGTCAACGGGCTGTCGAAGCGACTTATCAAGCAATTCCTGCGCATCTGCAACTTTACCTTCCTGTATCAGTTGTTCAGCACGGTAAAGGCACACTTTCTGATAGGCACCTTTCAATGCCGGGGAAAGTGTCTTCATAGCCTCCAGTTCCTGGATGGCAAGGTTATAATCACTTGTATTGGTCAATATTCCCGCAAGAGTAGTCTGTGCATCTGTATATTCGGGACTAGAAGAAGTGATTGTTTGCAATACACGTATTGCTTCAACATCATCTCCGGCTTCGGCGCTTAGACGTCCATAATGATATGTAGCTTCAACCGCCAGTGAAGGAACATCCTGCATAGTAGCTGCATTCATCAAACTTCCCCGGGCGGAAACTTTGTCACCTGTCTTTAGATAACATTGACCCAGGTAATAATTAGCATAATGAGATTTGATACCGGTTTCATTCCTGATTTGAAGAAGTATGGGTATTGCCTTTTCAAATTTGCCGGTATGATAATATGCCATGCCCAATTGGTAAAAATCATCCGTTCTGAGTTTGTCAGAATTTTGCTCTACGTATTCAAGGTGTGGAATGGCTGCTGCATAATCACCTGTTTCAAAATATGCCTGGCCGATCAACTGACGTATCTCAGTTTTATTGAGCACGGTTGGATTATGGATAGCCTGGTTTCCATACCCGATGACTTTCTGAAACTCTTTTGTGCTGAAATAGATTGAGGTAATGTAATACGGAATATAATCCTTGTAGAAGGATGAGGGTGCCACGCGTTCAAAACTTCGGACAGCTTCCGGATAATTCCCCTTAAAATACTGGGTCATCCCATAATAATAATTGGAAGGGTAATAATATTTATCACGTATTTCTTTCGAATG
>DASXWI010000103.1:0-9747 GCA_036503755.1 Saprospiraceae bacterium
TTTACGACCGCCCAGAATACAGAGTATAGATTGAGTAAAACCTGGGAATTTATTTTTTCTCCGCATGGACAGCCTTTTGAAAATGAGCCCTGTATTTTTGTTGATCCATCAAAAACATTTCAAACTTTTACAGGGATTGGCGGCGCGTTGACGGATGCGTCAGCAGAAACGTTTAGTAAGTTATCGGTTGATCAACAAGAAAAATTTCTCGATTCTTATTTTGATATAACAGAAGGGATAGGGTATAGCTTGATTCGAACGAATATCCATAGTTGTGATTTTTCAAGTTCGAGTTATACCTATGTAAATGAAAATGACAAATCCCTCAATTCATTCACCATCAAGCATGATGAAGCATACCGGATTCCTTTTATCCGCCAGGCTTTTGTACATGCAGAAGGTAACCTTAAACTTTTTGTCAGCCCCTGGAGCCCTCCGGGATGGATGAAAGATAACAACCATATGCTGCAAGGAGGAAAGTTGTTGCCTGCGTATTACCAAACCTGGGCAGATTATTACATCAAGTTCATCCAGGCTTATGAACAGCATGATATTCCGGTGTGGGGGCTTACAGTGCAGAATGAACCCATGGCCAAACAAACCTGGGAATCCTGTATTTATACTGCGGAAGAGGAACGTGATTTTATCAAAAACTATCTTGGTCCGACCTTAAAGAAAAACGGGATGAAGCATAAAAAGCTTATTGCGTGGGATCATAACAGGGACCTGATTTATCATAGGGCTGAAACCATTCTGGATGATAAAAAAGCAAATAAGTATGTCTGGGGAATTGGTTTTCATTGGTATGAAAAATGGCATGGAGATGAAATACCAGAAAATATCAAACGTGTAGCGGAGACATATCCTGACAAGCCCCTTTTATTGACAGAAGCTTGCAACTACCCATTTAGTTGGGAGACATTCGATCAATGGCACTGGGGAGAAAATTATGGAGCTTCTATGATTCATGATTTCAACAATGGTGCCACTGGCTGGACAGATTGGAATATCCTACTTGATGAAACCGGTGGGCCCAATCATGTGAAAAATTTCTGCTTTGCCCCGGTCCATGCAGATACCCGGGACAATAGTCTGCACTACATGAACTCCTATTATTATATCGGTCATTTTTCGAAATACATCCGACCAGGAGCAAAACGTATTATTTCATCATCTAACCGTGCACAATTGATTACTACCGGATTTAAAAATCCAGATGGGTCAGTGGCTGTAGTGGTAATGAATGAGGGTGACACGGAAGTGAGGTATAAATTGTATGTGGGCGGACAGGCAATAGAAACTGTAAGCTTGCCTCATTCGATTGTTACCTTATCGTTTTAGTATGAAGTGTTAAACAAACCTGGAACCCAGATACAGTAAGAACACGACCTGTATGCAGTGCTTCATTCCTTGCCTGTTTTAAAAGGAAGGGAAAATCTCTATCTTCAATCAAGTAATTTTTTAAAATCAAGACTCATGGCACTCATTATTATCGGAATCATATTATTTGTCGCAATCCGGATGTCCGGAAAAAGCCCTTCTCCATGGTACAAGTATCAAGCTTTGGGAAAAGCTATAGCGGTCGTATTGATTCTTACCGGATTACTTTCTTCCATGGTCGTGCAGATTGAAGCAGGAACGATCGGTGTTCAGTCATTGTTTGGTAAAGTCCAAAGCAATACACTAGAACCAGGTCTCAATTTTGTAAATCCCCTGGTGAAAGTGACTCACTTTGATACCAAAACACAGAACTATACCATGTCCGGTATCCATGATGAGGGAGAAAAGATGATGGATGATGCGATGAGAGTACTTTCTTCAGACGGACTGGAAGTGATCATTGATGTGACTGTATTGTACCGGGTCATGCCCGAAAGGACACCACAGATCCTTAAGGAAATTGGTACCGACTATAAGAATGTTATCGTACGTCCAATGGTCCGCACCAAACTCAGAGACAATGCTGTATCGTATGATGCTATTTCGCTTTATTCCACAAAGAGAAATGAATTCCAGCATAAGATCTTTGAAAATGTCAAAGCAGAATTTGAAGCCAGGGGACTTGAACTGGAATCTATTTTGGTTCGGAATATCATGTTGCCAGAATCTGTCAAGACTACCATTGAATCCAAAATCAACGCAGAGCAGGAGGCTCAGAAAATGACTTTTGTGTTGCAAAAAGAAAAACAGGAAGCAGAACGCAAACGGGTCGAAGCACAAGGGATCGCAGACTACCAGCGTATCCTGAGTACAGGGCTCAGTGATAAACAGCTCCAGTATGAAATGATCAAGGCAAACAAGGAAATTGCCCTTTCTCCAAATGCCAAGATCATCATCATGCCGGCAGGGAAGAACATTCCGATATTGTTATCTGATAAGTAAAAGCGTAGAGTAGGGGTACAATTCATACCTGCTTTTATGCAGTTCATCCCCAATTCCTGCATTTCCCCCGTATCCCTGCGACGAACCTATTGGGGATCAGTACCTTCGTAAATATGGCAGTAAAGCGCTATAGCAAAAAGGAACCATTAGTTTTTGTATGGGTCATCGTCCCCTACATCCTGTTCATGAACCTTCTCATGTTTGGGACGTGTATATTTAATTCCCTGAGTTTATTTCTCAAAACGTTTTCAGTCGTCGCTCTTTATTTTTTCATTATTTATGGCCTTTTCGGTTCGGTAGCCGTCATCATCAAAAGCCGAAACCCCGGAGCAGGTGATCTTTTTAAAAGGGTCAGGTTGATGTTGCCATTTTTCTATGTGATGAACGTCTTCGCTGTCTACGGTGCCTTTTATCTTTTTGGCCACCATATCCGCCTGGGATGCGTCCCTGAATATCGCATGATCTGGTGGACCATCCTTTATGGATGTATAATGAGTACAGTGATCACCTTTATCAATGAGGGCATGGCCAATTGGGAAAGCTGGAAAAGCTCGCTTTCGGAAAGTGAAAAATTGAAAAACGCATATCAACGCAGCAAAGTATTGGGCTTGAAAGGTCAGATCAATCCACACTTCTTATTCAATTGCTTCAATACACTCTCCGGCCTGATACAGGAGAATGAAGAAGAGGCCGAAAAATTTCTCGATGAAATGACAAAGGTGCATCGTTATCTCCTACGTGGGGGTGACGAATACCTTGTTCCCCTGGCAGATGAAATGAAATTTGCCAACTCCTATCTCTATCTGATCAAAGCCAGGTTTGGAAGTGCAGTCAAAGTGCATGTCCAGTTTCCAAAGGAATTGTTGGTCAAACGGATTCCCCCACTCAGCCTCCATGTTATACTGGAAAATATTATTTACACAAATGCACTGAGTAAGAAGGAACCTCTTTCGATCCATGTTTCGGCGGACGATCAGGACAGGCTTCTTATCTCCCACAGCCTTCATGAGAAGATCATTGTGCAAAATCTCAATGTGGATGAAGGATTGGACAACCTCATCATGAAGTATAAATTGATGAGTATGAAAGAGATTAAAGTTTCCGAAACAACTGACCAGCGTTTGATTGCCTTGCCATTGTTTGAACAAGAAACCGCATACGCATGAGACTACCACTGCGACTTCCGAGGCCTCCCCGCTACCAGGTGATTGGTTGGCTTTGTTCGATGCCGTTCATTACACTGGCTTTGCTATACATCATGTATCACGATCGGCTTTTCCAGGAATTGAACATCTGGCTTATTGGATATCCTGTGATTTATGCATTAGGGTATATTTCATGGCGACTTCACTATGTCTATGATTATTACCTGATTACCAAATTTCCTTCCCTGAAGCAGACCAACAAGCGGATCCTTTACAAGGTCGCCATTAACGTGATGATCATGACCCCTTCCATCCTGGTTATCTTTTTTGTCTTCCATATATTTCATATCGAAGGATACAGTATACAGGAGAATGACCTCAAATACGGATTCCTCGTGGGCCTTGGTGTCAATATTATTTTTGAATCCCTGTGGGAGGTCATCTACATCATTGAGAAAGTAAGAGAAACTGTATCCGAAAAAGAACGCATTGAACAATTGCAATTGCAACAGGAGTTTGATGTATTGAAGGAAAAAGTCAACCCTCACTTTCTGTTTAATAGTTTCAATACCCTTTCGTCCCTGATCTCGGAAGATAAAAACCAGGCGGAGAAATTCCTGGATGAACTCAGCAAAGTGTATCGTTACCTGCTAAGAAATAATGAAAGCGGGATGAGCACAGTAGAAGAAGAAGCAAAATTTATTAAATCATATGCCAGGTTGTTGCAGACACGCTACACGGATGGCTTCAAACTCGATCTCCAGATAGATCCGGCGATAAAGGATAAGGAGATTCCCTCGCTCAGTTTGCAATTGCTTGTGGAAAATGCGGTAAAACATAATATCATCAGCAAGCAGCAACCGGTGCAAGTGGTGATAAGTTCTACCCCTCAAGGTTACTTGACGGTCAGAAACAATCTTAGGAAAAAGACAAAATCAACAGCGGAGTCTACCGGAATAGGCCTGGCCAATATCCGGGAAAAATACAGGTTACTCAACCGTCATGATATGACTGTTGAAGAAACAACCGATCAGTTTAAAGTGATTATACCCTTGCTTTCATGAAGTCAGGGCTGACAATTCATACGGTGAAAAATGCGGTTCGAGCAATATTCATGGCACCCGATGAAGGTCGTTATTGCCTGTATAAAGCTCTTGCCGCACCTTTGTGTGGCGGGTTTACCTCCCGCTGATCCATTAAAGAACAAAAGACGTAGCGATGAAAATATTTATTGTCGAAGACGAGGAACTTGCAGTTAAAAAGCTGCATAAGACCTTACTGGCCATCGATGCCAACCTTGAAGTGACCGGGACCGCCGACAGCATTGCCACTGCTGTGGAATGGTTGCAGACCAATGATCGGCCCGACCTGATCCTGATGGATATCGAACTGGCCGATGGGCAGAGTTTTGAAATCTTTAATCTCATCGAAGTCAAAAGCCCTGTCATCTTTACGACAAGTTACGATGAGTATGCCCTCAAGGCCTTTAAAGTCAATAGCGTGGATTACCTCCTCAAGCCTATCCAGAAGGATGAGCTTGAAGCTGCCATTTCCAAGTTCCAACAAATGAAAGAGAACTTCCAGGGTGGAAAGTCTGCTGATGCGCAGATATCTTCCCTGGTTAAGGAATTGCAGCAGACCCTGCATCAAAAGGAGTTTCGCAAGCGTTTCCTGGTCAAGCATTCTCAGAAACTGATTTCCATAGAGGTGGATCGCATTGCTTATTTCTTTAGTGATGACCGGCTCAATTTTTTCAAATCCTATGATGATAAGAAATATGTCATCGACTATACCATGGATGAAATCGAGCAGATGCTCGATCCTGAGCAATTCTTCAGGATCAATCGCGCCTTTATCGTCTCCATCAAGAGCATCGACCAGATCCAGGAGTACTTTGGCAACCGTCTGAAGTTAAACCTGAAGCCATTAATTGATAAAGAAGCGCTTGTCAGCCGGGAAAAGGTGGCGTCGTTTAAGGACTTTATGGGCAAGTGATAGCAAGGAGCAAGGGGCAAGGGGCAAGGAGGCATATCGAAGCGCAGCGGAGATCCCGCTATGCAGCGAAGCCATAAAGCGGGAGGGCATAGGGCATAGGGCATAGGGAGGTTGTGATTAGAAACATACACTTCATCAAGCCTGCTGTAATATCATCATCGACATGAATGTAAAAATCACCGCTTGTTCAAGTCTCCTGACTTGAATGCTATATCTGCGTGTCTCCTGACACGCGGAGCACGGCTTTCAAGCCGTGGATCGATTTCATTTCACACCCCATTCCCTGCCGCTTACTAACTGACAAATACCAATCCCTAAATATTTGCAATTCATTCACCATTATTTACACTTCATCGGAAAGTCCTTTGACCTCTTTATGTATAAGACCACCTTTGTGGTACCAATTCAAAACACCCGATTCTTTTTAACCTATTGAAAATATTTAGAGACCAAATGAAAAAATTAATTCTTCTCCTCAGTGCGATCATCATCCTGGCTTCTTGCCATGGTAGATGTCCTTTGAGTACCAATCTTACCCCTGTTTCTGCAATTAATAACGCCACCACAACTTGCAAACCTGTAACCGTAGGCAACTTGATCCGTCAGTTCCAATTTGATCCGTCAGCGATCTACGGCGATGTTTTCGGTAACAAAGCCTGGCATTAATCTTTACCCCACATTCTCCAAATTTGACAACCCACTTTTAAAAAATCATGGAAACTTCATTCACACCAATTCTTACACCTGACCAAAGGCTCCGCGTATTTGTGAGCTCTACCTTGCAGGAATTAGCTGAAGAGCGTAATGCTGTCAAACAAGCTATCCAACAAATACACCTGACCCCGGTGATGTTTGAAATGGGTGCTCGTCCACATGCTCCACGTAATCTTTATCGTCAATACCTGGCACAGAGCCAAATCTTCGTAGGCATCTATTGGGAACATTATGGATGGGTCGCCCCGGAAGAAAATGTTTCCGGACTGGAAGACGAATACAATCTTTCAGGCAATATGCCAAAGTTGATCTACATCAAAAAACAAGAAGGACATCGTGAAGAGCGATTGACCAATCTCATCCACCGGATCCAAAAAGATGATAAAGTATCCTACAAAACATTTACGACTGCAAAAGAACTAAGCAACCTGATCATCAATGACCTGGCGCTTTTACTCACGGAACGTTTTAACCTGACCTTGCAACCTGTTTCACAAGTTTCAGAGCAAAAGGTTTTTGATTCTATTCCCTCTATTCCAAGCCCGATCATCGGCCGTGAAAAAAATATTGCTGAGGTATTAGCGCTGCTGCAAAAAGCAGAATCACGTTTGGTGACTTTATCAGGCCCGGGAGGGATAGGAAAAACGCGCATGGTGATCGAAGTTGCCAGGAGATTAAAAGGGAATTTCAAAGATGGAGCAGCGTTCGTGCCTTTGGCACCTGTGAAAGATCATTCCCTGGTGATCGAAACCATTTGTTACCATCTCGGATTGAAAACGGCCGGTAACCTGTTGGAGAGTCTCAAATTGTTTTTCCAGGAGAAATCTTTTTTACTGGTGCTTGACAATTTCGAACAGGTGATCGAGGCATCCGCCATGTTGGATGACTTGTTATTTGCAGCACCTGGTTTAAAGATATTAGTGACGAGCCGCGAACGATTGGCACTTTCCTTCGAGCAAACGTACAGCGTACCAACATTACCAGATACCTATCCTGCAGGATCAACAGATGAGGAAGTTTTTCCAGCAGCGATGCAGTTGTTTATTCAACGGGCAAAAACAATACAGCCCTTTTTTATGGTTGATGAACACAACAAAGATGTCATCTATAAAATCTGCCATAGACTTGAAGGATTACCATTGGCAATAGAGCTTGCTGCCGGACAGATCAATTTGTTCAGTCCATCCATGCTTCTAGAAAAACTTGAGGATAGCCTTGATGTGTTGAAAGCCACCTTCAGGGATATTCCAAATCGTCAGAAGACCATGCGGAACACCATCGAATGGAGTTTTGAATTGTTGTCCGAAACAGAACAAAACCTGTTGATGCACATGAGTGTATTTAATAGTGGATGCCGCCTAGATGCGATCGAATCTATCATGGATGGGGAAGGGCATGAGATTTATTACACACTGGGTTCACTGATCGACAAGAGCCTTGTATTCAAACAGGATGAAGGCACTGTGATGCGTTACCAGATGCTGGAGTATATCCGTGAGTTTTGTGTCGATAAACTCAAAGCCAGTGGCGGATATGATGTTGCAAAAGAAAAGCAAGCTGATTTTTATCACCGCTGCCTGCAAAAGATCAAGTTGCAACAAAACAAGGTGGATCAGAATGAAGTCCTGAATTGCCTCGAAAACGAACATAACAACCTACGCCAGGTGATGGATTTTCTCCTGGAGAAAAAAGAATTGAAAAAACTCACTGAGCTGGCATGGACTCTTTGGTTGTTTTGGTGGGTCAATGCGCATACCAAGGAAGGCTATACCTGGATGAAAAGAGTCTGGAATGCGTATAACGCCGGACATGAAAAATTTGATGATTATACCTTGTCCAAGTTGGCGACCAATGTTGGGACGATGGCTTTTCTACAGCGGGACATGGAGTTGTTTAAGGCTTCCCTGGTAAACCACTACAACCTGATCCGTCAACAGTCGGATGATGAGTTGGTGGCCACCGCTTCACTTATCGTCGGAGTGGTCAAGACGATTATACATGAACATGATGATGCGGAGATTATTCTGCAGATTAGTCTTGAACGATACAAAAGGATAGGCCTGACATCAGGTATTAGTTTTGCGCTGAGTGCATTGGGTAGAAACTCCATTTATGATGGTCAGAAGTTAGCGGATGCGAGGAAGTATTATGAAGAGAGCATGGAGATAGCCAAACAAGACGAAAATGCGATTTCTGTCATCATCTGTCTTGCCGGGTTTGCCCTATGCGAAGTCATGGCAAAAAACAGTGAAGCCAAAACGTATTTACGCGAGAGTATCCTGATGAGCCAGCAGATTCATTTCTATGAAGCGTTGGCATGGTCAATAGAAATTTGGGCATTAGCGTCCATCAATGAAGGTAATTATGTGCATGCGGTGACCTTAATGGGTGCGGTGGATCATCTTCGTGAGACGACGCAGTTACCGGTATGGGATGACCTGCATGCCATCATCCTCGATGCCAATCAGCAACTGCATAAATTGCTTGGAGAGGATGTGTTTAACCAGGCCTGGGATCATGGGGTGAATATGAGTCTTGACAGGATGTTGGAGTATGCGATGGAGGAGGGATCTGCCTCCTTTCCTTTGATGGAATCAAAGGAGGCGGCTGTGGTGATGAAGTGATGGCGTGATGTGGTGATGAAGAGATTGAGTGATGTAGATTAGTCGGATCCACCACTGGATGGAGTTTCTTGTGCTGAGCGGAGCCGAAGTATCTCCTCCAGCCTTGGAAGTTATCACTTATTTCTTTGAACTGAATCTGGGATCAAATATCATTGGAGAAGTACGCTTGACGAAGATTCCTTTTGCATCAGGATGGTTTGGATTTATCAAATAATTGGATTCTTGAGGCACTATACTACTGGGAACTTTTAAGACTGCAGCTTCACCTTGTTCTACGAAGTCATCTCCTATCTGTTGAGTGATCATTGTCGGAGGTTTTGAATCCCAGCCTGGAAGTAGATCATCATATTTGACTTCCAGGATTAATAAGTCATCTGGGATTTCTATCTCTACATAATGACGATCCATTGGTAGATCCTGGCTAAGATCAATATGAACATAAACCTCTAAGGTGGCTAAAGCTCTGCTCTCAGCAGTATACACTAATTTTGTATGGAGGCTATTCCATCTATATCCTTTTGTCATGGATGCCCCAATGCCAGAAAGCGTAGAACGCAAATATTTTTCTCGCTCGATTCTGTAAACAAGCATCAGGCAAAATTTCCATATTCAATTCTATTCAGACAATTGTTCACTTCATCTATGCCAGTCGCTGTGTCAAGAAGGCTATCTGGTGAATTACCACCCAGGGATAAATTTGGTTTTTTCAACCATCGCTGAAATTTTTCTTCTTCGTTGTTAAAAACAAAAATACCGTAGTCGATGAGTTCAGTAAGTAATACGATCAATTCAGTTTCACGACTATCTAACAAGGAATGCTCACTTTTTTTCTTGTTATAAGTCGTTTGTGGAATGCCTATAATGGATAAAATACTTTTCACCGGACG
>DASXWI010000104.1:0-1546 GCA_036503755.1 Saprospiraceae bacterium
ATTCAATTAACTCCACCTCACCTGTATAGCGCTGATGGACTGTATACACTGAATCAAACTGTCCTTTATATGGGCAGATCTGAATTGTATACGGGACCAGATTCGCTCTGGATTTCACATGATGCCGGGGCAACATGGCAACTCAGCGGCCTTACACCTGTTGCCGAACATTTCTATGACATTTTTGGATCGGAGGAATCTGTCATCATCACAGCAATAGGATCAAAAGAGTTTAGGTATTATCCTGAAACTGACACCTGGACAGAAGCAGGATTACCCGATAGCATTTATTATCAGACTATTTTCGAGTTTGATAGTGTTTGGTTTGCTTTCACTGCAGGATCAGGACAGATGTACCGATCCGTAGATGATGGCTTCAACTGGACACAGGTATCCACCAAAAATTGGGATAACGGATATCCCATCATGACAGAGACAGCGAATGCGATGTATATGGTTTCTTTCGATGCGCTCTACAAATCAATTGACAAAGGCCTTACATGGACTATTACATCATTGATTGATTTTGATTGCAATGCTATGTATCCTGCGCCCAATGGTTTATATGTTTCAAACGCCAACGGATTATTTGTTTTAAGTGAGCCTGATTTATCCATTACAACCAGCTATTCGGGTATTGTTGCTTCTCATGTAGGTAACCTGCATTTACAAGAAGATCAATTGTGGTTCACATCCTCAGGTCATAGCATATCCAGGCTAAATACAACCACGAATGCATATGAGTTTGACCTGTATGGCGGAAGTGGTATAGAGGATATTGTTACCCTCGATGGAAGAGTATTCGCTCTGCAGGATGGAACCAAAGTCATTCGATCAAATGATAATGGTGCTACATGGAAAAGTGCATCGCCTCCACAATTATACTCACCTTTCGACCAGCTCTTTTCGGATAATCATAAACTGTATTTAGGAGGAACGAGTATTTTTTCACCTGGATATACAGAAGAGTCTCTTATAAGCGACGATTATGGATCAGAATGGAAACCCTTTGATAACAACATTTGGTATTATTCACATCCCTATTTACTTGCCAGGAGAGGCGACATGCTCTTTGCTGCTTCGAGAAATAAGATTTATCGATCTGACCAGGATCAAAACTGGGAAACCATTTCAATGGATAATTATTCAAGTGGTGATATTGTTCGCCTATATGCTTGTGATAATTTTATCATTGTTATATTTTACGATTCAAATTACCAGACTTTTATCTCAAGTGATGATGGCGATACCTGGAAAGAAATTACATTTAATCCTGCCTATTTCACATTTCGGTCAGGGTTTACTGAATTGATCTGCATCGAAGAGAATATAATTGGAACCAATACTCGAGTCCCCAGTGATATTTTCCTTTCCACCGACCGTGGTGATTCATGGCAATTGTTTAACCAGGGATTTAATTTCCATTACATTTCCGGTTTTGATGTGGATGCTAAGTACATATATCTCGCTTCTTCTGGACAGGGATTGTGGCGACGTAAAATTGTGGATATCCAAGCCGTCAGCACTGAATATATTGACCTTAAAA
>DASXWI010000105.1:0-4578 GCA_036503755.1 Saprospiraceae bacterium
AGGAGTACCGGGAGAAACATCTACATCGATGTCAAGCGCAAAAGGGGTGTTGGTCTGAATGGACAAATTGGCCGTTTCGTTATCACAAATCTCTGTGTCACCGGTGAGGGCGATATGGATCAAGGGCAGGATCTCAAGCTCTACAGTATCTGCATTGGGGCAGTGGATACCATCAGTGACGGTGACACTGTACTGTCCGGATTCGTCAACTGTGATGGTCTGGCTATGACTGCCTGTAGACCATGAATACATCGCACCGGGATGGCCAGCATCGATAGTAGCGTTTTCGCCTTCACATAGTTGGAGATTGGGACCCAAAGCAACATCAATCAGTGGAGACTCAATGACATCAATATAAGCGATAGCGACATTGCTCTCAGCACCGGATGCGGTAGTAAAGATCACTTCTACGGTACGGGGACCTGGTGTAAGAGGTGTGGCAATATTTTTATAGAGGATAAGCCGTAAAGCATCTTTAAAATCAGTTGAACGTGCTCCACCGATATTGGTGAGCGTGATCATTTCTGTACCGGAACCAACTACATCAATCCCCGCAATATCTCCGGTTGAAACTAATATCTCGTATGGCGCATCCGGTACACCGCCGCTGACTGATACAGACATGGTAGAGATGATATCATCATACTCCATGGTGATATCCTCATCGGCGATGATGACACCATCAGATAGACAGTTATAGATTGGTGAGTTAAAATCCGCACCGTTGGTTCCAGAGCTATCATTGCAGTCCAGATCAAGTTGAATATTACAAGGTGGAGAAGTGCTAAATTCGAGCATTGAAGTCAATGTGTTAAGATGCCAGATTCCTTCAGGGAGCATACACAGATGAGTGATAGCACCATCGGCAAGATTGATGAGGCTTATATCTGTATCTTCTGAGCCAAAAAATCCACCTATACCAATGAGGGAGTTGCAAACATGAGATGCAGTCAGGCCTAGAAAGAAATAATTATCAGGATAAGTGACAATAGCAGTGCTGTTTGCTGTATTCGTTGTATCCAATAAAACTATACCATGAAGGTATGGATAGTATATATTTCCATTATATAGAGTTAAATCCCCAAAAGCACTAAATCCTGTAGAGCCCATGAAAGTTATTTCACCAGAGTTAACATTTATTCTATAGAGCCCATCACCCATATTTGTCATCGTATAAAAAATTCCATTTCCTATCCCCAATAAACCTACCAATGGTGGAAGACCTGGTGTGGATGGAGCGTATATTGGAGTCAAACCTCCGTTCAAAGTATCAATAAGGTAAAGATTAGGGCTACCAATGACTAATGATGTATCTGGTTGGAAAGTAATTCCTCTAGGATATTCAGGGATTGTTGTACTCAATTGATTATAAATACAATAGCATTGTGAAGAATTAATGGTTATTTTATAAAATATTTCCGCACCAGTGCTAAAATAAGTTTGACCATTTATTTGAAAATAGAATAAAAGTAAATAATATATTATATAATGACTC
Organism: Saprospiraceae bacterium; assembly: GCA_036503755.1. Classification (GTDB taxonomy): domain Bacteria; phylum Bacteroidota; class Bacteroidia; order Chitinophagales; family Saprospiraceae; genus Opimibacter. The sequence goes on from DASXWI010000105.1 coordinate 1,496, forward strand.
TTCACAATCATTTTTTTAAATGGATTGAAAAGGAGGAAGTGTAAAATTGTATATATAAAACACTTCCTCCTTAAATTCATAGACAAGGACCTTCAACAAAACATTGACCATCGCTCACAAAGAAACGAGATTCATGTCCTGGTATGGTTATATCATGTACATCAGGATCGATCATATCATGTTGACAAGTAAATGAAATATCAACAGGTGAGGTTCCATTGTTGAAAATACGGAAAGATCCGCCTTCAGTGAAGGCTTTCCCATTTTCGGACATAGTTTAAGTAGACAAATTCACATTTAATTTCCTCAAGTAATTCTTCGGAGAAAGCCCACCTAATGAACTATGAGGATGATTCAGGTTGTAATCGTTCTTCCATTCCTCAGCAAGATCCTTTACCTGCTTCAGATCTTCAAATATATACGCATCTAGTACATCTTCCCTAAACAGCCTGTTGAACCTTTCGATATAAGCGTTCTGGGTAGGTTCTCCGGGTTGAATATACTTCATTTCAATATTACGCTCCTTTGACCAGGAGGAAAGACATTTGCTAATGAACTCAGGTCCATTATCTGTACGGATGGCTAAGGGCTTTCCCCTGCTCCAAATTAATTCTTCTAGTATAGCCACGACACTTTCTCCACTGTGGGAGTAGTCTGCCTCTACCGCTAATGCTTCCCGGCTGAAATCATCTATGATATTAAGCACTCGGATCTTGCGGCCATACTCAAGGCTATCATGCATAAAGTCCATACTCCAGGTGCGATTGATCATGACTGGCTGTACCAATGGTTGTTTTATTCGTGCAGGTAGCCTACGCTTCCTTTTTCGCCTGATATTTAGATTCATTTTTCGGTATAGGCGAAGCACCATTTTGCGGTTCCATTTCTTTCCTTGAGCTCGTAAGCGACCATAATAAGTATCGAAGCCTCTCGTCGGAAAATCATTTGCTAGCTGATCGAGTGCATCTACTACCTCCGTATCATCCCGCTTGGATTGATAGTACCATTGAGACCTAGACAGATTAACTACCCGACATGCCCTCTTTACGTTCACTTGCTTCTCTTCTACCAAAAACTCTGCCCGAAGCTTGCGTTCAGAGGGCGCTAGAACTTTTTTTCCAGTACTTCTTTAAGTAGCTGGTGATCCAGGCTCAAATCACTAAACATGCGCTTTAAACGCCGATTTTCGTCTTCCAATTCCTTCAGCCGTTTAAGTTGATGGGTTTCCATGCCCACATACTTCTTCCGCCAGGAGTAAAACGTAGCCTTACTGATTTTGCACTCTCTGCAGATGGCTTCAGACGATTTGCCGGCATCATACTGCTTGAGAATACCCACAATCTGGGTCTCTGTAAATCTTGATTTTTTCATAATTGAACAGTTTAAAGTTAGACAAATTGTCTACTTTTAAACTGTCCGATTTATAGGGAAGGCTACAAAGTTCATTCTCTATTTTAATCAGACGAAAACCAACTTGGAATTAGTATTAGTCACTAATTAAACTAGCCCAATACTCCTGTAATGCTTTCAAAATCGATGAAGAAGATAAAAATTTATGTGTTGATTTTGACATTTTTTTTTCCTTTTGATCTCTATCCTCAAGAGCATAGGGATTATAACTGGCAATTGGGCAATAAATCAGATCACTCGTTCAGTGAGGGAATTGAAATGCGGTTTACAACCGAGGGGTTACTGATTGATACTTTTTTTCGATCACTTGGTTTTGAATATTTTAATGCAAGTATTTCCAATACGGTCGGAAATCTCATTTTGTATTCAAATGGATGTCAGATTAGAGATGGAAATCATCAATTTATACCCGGTACAAATCAATTGAATCCTGGCCCTACCGATATCGAATGGTGTAGTTATGGATATCCAGTTGCTGACGGCGGTTTTTTTATTCCATTTTTTGGAGACTCGATTGTTATGCTCTTACATCAAAGGGAAGAGGTTGTGGAGCCCCCGGTGCAAGTAATTAATGATACCTTGTTTTACACTTCTGTAAGAAAGGAGAATAATCAATATGTGTTAAATGAAAAATCTATCCGTATTGTTGGTGACATGCTAACTGATGGAAATGTAAAAGGAGTAAAAGCAACAAAACCAGGTGCGTGGTGGGTTTTACAAGGAGAGAAGGGAACAAATAAATACAACACTGTATTACTTGACTCTGCTAAAGTAGACACAATCTATTCTCAGTTTATGGGAGATAGTACAATTGACGGAGCTGCTGCCGGCCAAGCATCATTCTCTCCGGATGGTACCAAATATGCAAAGTATGCTCCTCGCGATGATTTGTTTCTCTTTGATTTTGATAGAACAACAGGCACTTTATCAAATTTCAGGAGAATACATGTAGCGGATAGTGGATTAATTGGAGGACTTTCATTTTCTCCTAATAGTCGCTTCCTATATGTTTCAGCCCAGGTTGATTTGTATCAATTTGATACTTGGGCAGAAGATATACAAGATAGTAGAATTCATATTGGGCATTATGATGGTCATTTGGACCCATTTCCCACTACTTTTTATCATATGCAACTTGGACCTGACTGTCGCATTTATATGAATTCAAATAATGGCGGTTACTCCTGGCATGTAATTCACGAACCGGATCAAAAGGGATTGGATTGCCAATTTGAGCAACATGGTATTCAGTTTCCGGTGTCAACGTCTATTACGATGCCAAATTTTCCAAATTATCGATTGGATATTGGACCTGTATGCAACCCTAATTTTATAAATGCTGTTGGCGAAATTCCAATAGACGATCTACCTCTTTATCCTAATCCTACGAATGGTCCTCTGTGGATAATGCTACCAGAAGCTACTAATCTTAAGAGTAATGCTTTCATTGAAATATTAGATATAACTGGTTCAGTCAGGATTAAGAAGCAAATAAATGATTCAGAGTTGTTTACAGTTGGCTTGGAAGAACTAGATAACGGTATCTATATAGTTTTATTCAAATCTACTGACAAATTATATTCGAGAAAGGTAGTAAAAATGTAGGTCTAAATTAAAGTAATAGTGTAAAATAACTGCTCATAACATCGGATGCGCATAAGCAGGGCTATACA
>DASXWI010000106.1:0-7812 GCA_036503755.1 Saprospiraceae bacterium
CTGAAACAAGATGTGGATGCACCAGATTCCGAGTGATACAGGAACGATGGAAAGGAGGAAGGTTGTCATGTTTTAATGGGACTTCTAAAAGCCAATCCAGAAAGTTGACGCGCTAAATCACTATCACCTTTAATTGTGATGTAAACCCAATTATCATCTTCGTCTTTCTCAACTATGTTAGATTTGCTGATTTCTAAAGTGATGTCGTCACCTATGTAATCAGTAGCCCTAGTAACTTTATTAATGATCCCCCTAGGTGCAGCACAATCTGAATACCAGTGCTCATCATCTTCACTTAAAATTATCGTGCTTTTTGTGCTCATATTACCATCCTTGTATGATTTGAAAGTCGTTAGGATACTCTTGTTTCTCTCTTGCGTATTGCGCTTCCTCCAGCGTATCAAATGTATCAAACACCTCGAATGTACCAGCCCTGGCCCTCATACCTACTTTTTTCCAGACCTTAACAAGTAAATATTTCATAATGCAATATGAAAAATATTATCCGTTTCTATTAGTGGCTTATGGTAAAACCTGGAAATATAGCCGGGTTTTGCGTCCCTTAGCTCTTCGTAAATCTCCTGGCGTTTACTTTTAAGAGAAGTTGCTGTACTGTTGTTAATCTTCAAATCAATGTCCTTCCTGACTAGCGTGTAATGGTGACACAAAATGTCACTCATTTGAATACCATCCATGTAAGACAACCTGCGTGATGGATCGATATGCGCCGCGTATTTGCTGTAGGTGAACGGATAATAGGGATAGTTCCCACAGAATACGTTTTTACCCATTCGATGAATTCCGGCAACTAAAGTATGATCCATGCAGTATAACGTTGGTGTAATGTAGGCACGAACCCGGTGAACATATCCGTTTCCTTTGAATGACTCTTTGAGCTTGTTCATTTGGTCGGGTTCGTAAAACTCATCCGCGTCAGCTACCAGGAAATGTGTCGCGCCTATATCCTTAGCGATCTTTAGCCCGTGGTTTCTCTTCCGTGTTTCGTTGGTTAGTGGTTTTAGTCCTTTGGTCGGTTCCAACGATTCGAATCTTACCCTTGAATTTGTAGGGCGATAAGCATTTATAAATTCGGCATAGGCTCTGCTTGATACCTCATAGTTGCTTTTTACCGATCCCACCACGATCACCACGTCGCTAAACTGCAAATGATTCTCTATGCAGTGCCCTAAAAGACAAATCGTGTCCGCCCAGGTCGATATGATTGAGACTAATCTCATTTACCTATTGCCTCCTTCCATAATTTCAGAGCTTCCATGTATGGTATATCCAATATGAAATCTTGATCATACCCAACATAAACAACCGGCGCTTGATCTCCGATGAAATCATTTTCTCCGCATAGCTTGATAGCTACTACCTTTGAAAAATCAATAGCTATCGGCATCCATCTGTCACCCTCAGGTAAACCCAAGTTGATTTGTTCTTTTGGTGTATCAACGCACCATACATTGCACTCTATAATCATTTCGGATAAATAAAAACCATTCCTCTTTTCGCCCCACTGGCTCGCTTGTTATACTCCATCACGAAATCATCGCCGTATATTTTTTTGATGCTCGGTTCAATCCATGACCATTCATAAACAATATCTCCATAGGTGTCGAATCCTAAATCAGATCTATTCGGAACCTTGAAATCATGGATACAAATAACCGGCTTCAATTTGTGTTCTGCGATAATTTCCAATTCCCGTAGTAAAGGATTGTACTCGCCCCAGTGACTATCAATGAACATCAAAACAGGTTCGTGAATGTCTTTCAACACTTTCGGAAGGACATCTACCGTACTCCCTTCGTAAAACGTGACATCAGAATCAGAATATCCAACACGTTCAGCAGCGATGTTCAGATAATCCCACATTATCTCTATACCGATAACCTTTTTGAAGTTCTGAGAAAACCATTTCGTTGTCCCTCCGACGCAGGTGCCCAGCTCCATCACAGTCTCAATGCCGAACTTTCCTTTTAAAGACAGAAACTTTTCAGCAGCAAACCGGTCACCGTTGAAAGGCTGATCCTGGAAAGGCATTAAGAATTTTTCGCCGGGGAGGTATCTCATTAGCTTTTTGAGTTAAACCAATTGTCTATTTTATCAGAAACAAATGGCATTATCCACACTCCTAAATAAATCATTGTTACAAATCCGGTGTAGTATCCATTATCCCAATCATTCATGCCTACCCATTCAAAAACTATTTTTGTAATCCACTGAATTACGCCTCCCAATAAAAACAGACCGAGTAATTTTAAAATGAATTTCATAATCCATGAACAATTAAGCACACATCCTTACTATACGACTCTTGCGGAAAAGAACTATAAACTCCCTGATCAAACATTTGATCATTCCTATATCCCGATTTATGGAAAGCAATCGTAAACGCTGTCTGATCTTGTCTGGCGAATTTGAACCGTGGATCCTTACTCTGGTTGTCATGAAACCGCGATGTACTACAAACGCCCGCCTGGTTAGCTTCCATGAAGACAGAAAGTAAATGCCTAGCCTTAGCTATATTCATATTTATCCCTACAATACCGGAAGCGCATTCATGCAAGGCCTCCGCGTCATCCCTGGTAATTCCTGCCCACTGTAAATCTGAGTCAGCCGAACTTTGTGCTAAATTCCATCCGCTTTTCCAAAAGTAAATTCCTTTTTGCTCGATCACATCGAATATCGGCGTAATGTTTTTAATAGCGTAGACAGAGCAATCAACCCAAAGGATATGCGTGTAGCCTTTTTTAACAGCCTCCGCGAACGCTGCTGCCTTCATGGTGTAGGGATGCTCGTCTTTGTGAAGTGAGTTTATAACCTCGTTCGTCCATGTTAAAATATCGCCTTCGTAACCTGTAGCGCGTAATGATTCAACCATCCGCTTTTGACCTTTCGGATACCATGAACCCCACGCTGCGTTGATTACTACGTTCATTGGAAGGCTGCGGTTAAATGACTATCATGTTCGTATATGTGACAAATTTCCGGGATGTGAGCCGATGTTTTGACAAGCCTGTTGGCTGTTGTAGCAAAGAGGTCATCTTCACCCCAGTTGAGCGCAGAGTCGAACCTAGCGTCTTTTACAACGTCTTTTCTCCAGGTACAGCAATGCCATGCTTTACGCTTGGTTATTCCGTCCGGATTGAAATCTTCGTTCGTATTGCCTAGCCCGAATTCAACAATAGTTCTTTGCTCGTTGATTCGCGCCGACTGTTGATAGGTTATAACGTCAGGCAGTTGGTCAATATAGCCTCTGATCAATTCGAAATACTTTTCTGTCAACTGATCGTCCTCATCTGACATCACCCAATACATTCCTTGCGCGAGTGAAACTAAAGCGTTCCTTTTCGCTCCGATGGTTATTTTCTTATTGTCGATAAAGGAAACAATCTGAACGCTTAGATCATACTTTTGAATATAGGATTCATACAGCGCGATAACCTGTTTTAGCTTGTCGATCCTTTCTGGGATACTGGGGATTAAGATGGAAAGCATCATCGTATGCCGTATTTTTTCTTATGTGGGACTGCGTTTGAATATCTGTAATGAAACAGTTTTTTATTAATGAAAACCTCTGTATCGCAGAGTTTACTGACAGCGTCCGAATAGATCTTATCTTCCCCGAATCTCAAATCCTTAAAGCCTACTTGCAAGGCTAGGTCACGTCGAACGCAATTAAAGTGCGTCACATTCCGCACGTAATCGTAACCATCAATTTTAGTCTTACCGTCACCTTTCCAAACCGGATATTGTAGCGAATGACAGCACACCTGCGGGCGCTGCCCATTGGTAGTCATGTGGATGAGGAACCCAACACAGTCAGGCTTACGCTCCAACGCTTCCAGTATCTCAGAAACATAATAGGGCATCGGCCAGTCGTCAGAATCGAAAAAAACAATGTATTCACCTTTAGCCCTCTCTAACAGTTTTTGCCGCTTTGCACCTACTGAAATTGTTTTATTATCCTCTTCGTATAAAACTTCCACGGGCAGGTTTCTTGATTGTGTAAATAGTTCTAAAAAGAGTTTTTTGAATAGATCGCGTCTGCAAATTGTAGTCGCAATCAATATCGATAATATTGGGCTACTCATGCTCAGTTTCTTTGTTTATACCTTCTGCCTGTATCGGTGTGCCCATACGTTCGCATTAAATGCAATGTTTCTGCTGCATAATTCATAGGCATCCAAAACCAACCATATTCTCCTTTCATATACCTGAACCTGGCTTTATGTTCTTTAACCATGTTATCTATTGGTGTAGGGTCTGTATCGGGCATCATCTCAGTTTCTTTTTTAACCAGGCTACATGCCCTGCCTGATGAGCTTCTTTTGACAGATTGAATATATCTACGCTCATTCCGAATTTGTTACGGCAATGTCTTAAATAAGCCGCTTCACCTTGCGCCCATGTTGAATCATTCTTAATATTCACAGCGTCCTTTTTTGATTTGCCTGTAGAGTAATGGTTGTGCGGGAATACTAAGTCATTCCGGAAAATCAATTTCTTTTCGAGGTCGGCAACGTGTGTCAAGTGGGTATCACAAAACATGTGCGTATAGTCCGGATGGTAGATGTAACCTTTTGACTCGTAATAGTCGCGAGTCATGACCGGCATTGTTACTATCCATTTTTGAACTCCGTCGAAGGTTTTAAGAACTCCGGATTTACCGCTCATCGCATTTGCTATCCTCGCATCCCATCGATCAGGACAATCGCTATCATCCGACACAATGACTAAGATATCACCAACGCATTCCTTAGCGCCTTTATTAATCGCATCAACAGCAGATGTGTTTAAATTATCTTCCCACAAAAAGGAGCGCCCTAAATTTTCGTATAATTTATAATATTCATCAATTACAGGGTCGTCACAATCTAAGCTTAACACCAAATCCAATTGCACATCACCACTGGATTTCGAGAGCCATTTTATCATAGTTTCAAACGACTGCTTTGGACGACCTCGCGACGGATGGATTAATGATATCATAGCATCACCATTATTTTACTGTAGAACTCAAATGCATCATCACTCACCCGCGACCGCAGAAACTTCAAATCACGATCATAGTTTTTCATTTTCATACGGTGCCCTTTACCTCCACAAAGTCCGACAGAATGTTTTATTCCGAGACATGGATTCTCTTCGTATAACTTAACTTTCTTTTTCGCTTTCTTCGCATAATCCCAAAGCGAAATATCAAGGAATACTTTGTTATCTGGAGGCCAAACAAATTTATCCATAGCCGAAATTTTGAAAGCAGTGGTAAAGAGTGAAGATCTTCCGGGATGCGTAAAAGTTGCATAAGTTCTGTTCCTCAGATTATAGTAGGTTGTCGATGAGAATCCGACGAAATCATATTCGCCGATGTCGAGCGTTTGGAAATAGTCTTTGGGATAGTAGTCATCATCCTCCACTATGTAAACCGCTTTATATCCATCTCTTTTTGCCAGATCAATTCCTTTCTTAATCCGTGGTATCAAATCGGGTTCGTTGGAAGTTGGTCGCTCATTCATTAGATAGCTATTCAATCCACCCGATATATTTACAAGCTGCTCCATGCAGAACTTAAAGAACTCATTTCGTTCCCCGCCGCGGTGAGGTGTGATTGTAGCGAAGTTCATACAGTCACAGATTCATATATCGGTAAATGTTTGTCGAATGCTGTCCCGGATGCCCCTAAGTAAACCTCAACACCGATCTTTTTTAAGGCTTCGAAAAATCGCAAGTATTCCCGTGTTTCATGATCGCCTCTTTTCTCACCTTGAACAAATGATCGGTGATTCTTGAAATCAACGCCCCACAGAATAAGTTTATCCGCTCCCAGGTTAACGGCTACACTCATAGCTACGATAGGGGAGGTGCGAAGGCAGTAATACATTCCCTTTCTAAAGTACCCGGAAAAAGGGGATAGTTTAATCACCCTGGCATCAGGAAAATGCTTCTTCCATGTATGCGTATGCGTCCATACTTTCGAATTCGTTCCTTTAATAACCTTCAGTCTTTCCTCGTGTAATTTCCTTTCGAAGTTTACTATAACGAGATGATCAGGATCTTTCCCGAACATTGCAGAGTCATTTACACCAACAGAGAAATCATGCGGTACTTTATGCCATCCTTTTGCTGATTGCCCACAGGCCACTATCGAAGCTGTCATGCTGCTGTTCTGTATTTGTTAGGGTTACGAATGAAGTCAGGATAACAGTCATGGATCAAATACCTGCAGGTGTCAAAGTGGTGAGCAGGAAACGTAGGGTTTTTAATTAGCTCACCCTCACTGTCGACCATCGCCATTTCTAAATCCTTGATCGTTCGTTTACAGTTTTTAGTGATGTAGAATTTGGCATTCTTAAAAACAGAATTGCACAACACTCTCGAATCTGACAAGGCGAGGTTTTGTTTTGGCACCTGTATATCATCGTCCCTGAGTTCTAACACGTCTTTGAAGATCCGGTAATGATTCAGATTGCCTTTCACTAAAGCACTCCGGTTTCGTCCTGTTGCGTCGCCAGTGACCTTCATATTATACATCCATCCTGAATACAGCGCCTTTAAACTTTCGGCCAGTTCCGGTGTCGAACCATCTGGTATATCAAGCTCATGGAAGGCGTATGTAGTATGCAGGTCGACCTTTTGACCAACCAAGCAGGTCATAGGATCCTTATTGAAGTCTGCTGAAAAAATTAATGGCAGGTGAGGATTGGGCTCATAGTAGTCGGCTATATTCCTTTCGCTAAAAGCATACATGAACGGTCTGTCGTTCGCATCAACGTACTCCGCTAAATACTCCTGCCTGAAATTGATTTCATCCAATTGGGTTTTGGCTTCTTCAACCTCGGAGGTCTTAATATGCGGATTGTCGTAAGTGGTGAAATGAAAGAAAGCCCAGTTATCAAATTGCCGGTGCTTTTCTTCAATCAGATAAAATCCGTTGTTCTTTCCTTTGGGCCTGGAGAGTATAAAAGCATCCCCTTGATAGTCGGTTAACGTTGGCCTAATCGTGTTCTCCCATGCCTGATATAGTTTAGGAGCTTTCGCGGCTTCGTCGATAATCGCGCGGTGATATTTTCTTCCTTGCCCTGAATCAGGTTCCTCCATTGACCAGAAATCTATAAGCCCGCCGGTGATTAATTCAATCTGTTTGAGTTGTTCATTCTGTTTTGAGATTAACGGGCCGTAAGTTTTTTTAAGATCCTTCCAAACCTCGGATAAGTCTTTATAGGTAGGGAACCATACACCGACGCGGTTTCCATCCAGGGCGATACTTGAAAGCTCTTCTATTAAAGTGGTTTTGCCGAATCGGCGACCACATCTTAAATGATTAAATCTTTTTGCTGACTCAAGGATTGTCTTTTGAGCCGGATGTAAAGTAGGAAGATAAAAATCAACTGTTACGGAGGACATTGATGATCATTTCGGTCGGAGCACCTTCGTTTTCTTTAGGCTTACCAAATTTATAGGCTAGCCATAATTGCCTATCTGCTGCGTTCTTTGGGTCTAATGCGTTTTTATATAGCACCTGGAGGACTTTTTGTGAATCTCCGATCCCTTCCATCATTTCAGAAAGCCTTAATTCTACAGCTTTTGATTTCCTTCCTGCTCCTGGTCTTGATCCTCCTCTTGCCATTTGATAGAAAATGATTATTCAGTTTTGTAACTATTAGATTGTCAACAATTTAACGAATACACCCCACATTACCATAGTGATTGTTTAAACGCGCAAAAACCCGGTACTGCCGGGTTTCACTTGCCCCTTGCAGGGCCATGTCCTTCTTTGCGTATGGATTACGGTTGATCATA
>DASXWI010000107.1:0-4280 GCA_036503755.1 Saprospiraceae bacterium
CCTCCCAGAGTTTCAATGGTCTTTTTAGCCCTGGCCAGGCGAACATCCTTGTTCTTCTGAGTCAACTTTTCAATAGCCCATTTTTCAAGACGGTGATGCAAGGGCACCAGGACTGCACCGATACAAACCAACCCTAACAACATTAAGGATGGAATATGATGAGTAATTTTTCCAAGGAAAGGATGAAGCACAAGGTTGAGAAACTCAAAAACAAGCAACATCGCTAAAATGCTGAAGAAATGGATATAGCGGGTATTGGTCACAAACCGGTGACTCAACGTCAGGAAAATAGTGACCAGCAATAAAACTGAGATACCAAGTAAGGCGTACCGAATGTTTTGTTGTCTCTGGGCTGCAGCTTTTCTTTGGGATATCAAGAGATCGCGTTGTCGTTGATCTTCTTCAAAGGTCATCAACTGGATTTGTTGATCTGCCTTCGCTGTAAAAAGGCTGTCGTTGGCCCTTTTATGAATCCTGGCATACTTAAGTGTACTGTCACATTGATCTGCCTGATCATAAAAGATGGTCATCATCCATGACGGCTTAATACTCATATACGAAAAGATGGTTCCTTCAACGATCGAAACTGCTTTTTTCGAATAGTAAGTACAAGAGTCATTGACAGGTCGGGCACAATAATGTTCAGCAATGCCTGTATAGGCCATGTTCTGATAACGGATAGACTTATTCTTGATCGCTTCGGCAATAGCCATATGGTAATACGTCACTGCCAATGCATTATTTCCCAACTTACTTTGTGCTCCCCCTAGATTGGTGAGGATATAAGAAAGTAGTTTATCATACTTCAGGATCAGCGATTCAGAATAAGCGCGCTGCAAACTCATCAATGCGCTGTCCGGCATACCGGCATTCAGGAAAGTGGCACCAAGATTCATAAGCGGCCAAACTTTCAGGCGATCATGACTTCCTTTTTTGGCGTGTTCGTTTGCTTCCTTATACAATTGAATGGCTTTGTCGTTATCCTGGCGATCCTTGTAGATATTGGCCATTTGATTTTTGACAAGACCCATGACGGACTCATTGTTCACTTTCTCAGCAGCTTGTACTGCCCGGAGATGATAATCCAATCCTTTGATACTGTTTCCTGCAAGCCTGTATCCTTGTCCTAAAAAACTCAGTGCACACGCTTCACTCAACTGATCATCATTCTCTTGTGCTTGTTCTAACAGCTTATATCCAGTCTCGATGATTTGATTTGGAGCCGTTTCAAACTCAGGAGAGAAAATATCGAAGATGAGATCAAATTGTTTTTCTTCATCTTTTGTCGTATCTAATTTCAACAACAAGGAATCGATGTATTCAAACTGGGCGTTTGTAAAAAGTGGAAGGCATACTACGAATACAATTATCCATACCCCCTTTGCCCCCTGAAAGGGGGTACCGCATTTAAAGAATATTCTAAGTAACGTATCAATTTTCATTACTCGCTTTTCACTTTTCAATCAACATACTTCTCCCCCTTGCCCTCTGCCCCATGCCCTATGCTAATAGTAGCGTTTCCTCTGCACTTGTGCAATGTACTTACTAAGTCGCATCACCTGGCGAGTATAACCATATTCATTGTCATACCAAACATACAGCACTACGCTCATGCCATCGGGATGCACTAATGTTGCTTTTGAGTCATAGATAGCAGGACAACTATTACCAATGATGTCGCTGCTTACCAGTTCATTACTGATGGAATAATTGATCTGCTCTACAAGGTCGCCTTCAAGGGCAGCCTTGCGCATGATTTCATTTATTTTTTCGAGTGTAGTTGCCTTGCTAACCTGGAGATTGAGGATGGCGAGTGAACCATCAGGAACCGGAACACGAATCGCATTGGAAGTAAATTTCGGGCCGAGTCCAGGGATCGCTTTATCGATCGCAGAACCAGCACCTGTTTCTGTGATGACCATGTTGGTAGCAGCACTACGACCTCTGCGATATTTGCTGTGCATGTTATCCACCAGGTTTTGGTCATTGGTGAAAGCATGGACCGTTTCAATATGTCCTTTTTCTATACCCAGTACATCATTGACCACTTTTAGTACAGGGACAATAGCATTTGTGGTACATGAAGCTGCCGAGAAAATATCCTGGTCCTTCGGGTTGAACATCGTCTGGTTTACACCATGGACGATATTGGGAACTCCTTTGCCTGGAGCAGTAAGTAATACTTTACTCACTCCCTTACTCTTCAGATGGCGGCCAAGGGCATCTTTGTCGCGGAAAGCTCCTGTGTTGTCAATGACTAAAGCATTGTTGATGCCATATTGGGTGTAATCGATGTCTTCAGGTTGTTGAGCAGTGATCAGATGGACCATGTGGCCATCAATAATGAGTGCGTTGTTTTCTTCATCCGCTTCTACGATGCCTGGAAATGCACCATGGACAGAATCCACGCGAAGGAGGGACGCTCTTTTTTCAGCCATGCCGGTACCTTTATCGCGGGTCACGATGGCGCGGAGGCGAAGCTGCTCTCCACGACCTTCCTGCATGATTAGTTCGCGAGCGAGGAGACGGCCGATGCGGCCAAATCCATAGAGGACCACGTCTTTTGGTATGGTTGGGGTATTGTTATCAGGCCCGATAAATCCGGCCAGTTGATTTTCCAGGAAAAGCTTTTCCGAGCCAGGTTTTAATCCTTTTTCCACCCATTCGGAAGCAAGACGACCGATGTCTATCCGGGCTGGGCAGAGGTCCAGGTCGAGCATAGCTTCCAATAGCAATGTAGTCGATTCAATATCAATGGGTTTGCCAACCATCTTGTGGGCATAATTGTGCAGACTAAGGATCTCCGAAGCGCGCTTATCAATGAGCTGGTTACGGAAAAGGACCATTTCGATGCCTTTGTCGTACCAAAGATCATTGATTGCTTTAATGGACCGTGTGGCCAGTTTTTCGTGTGCAATGCGGTGTTGCACCATTCCATCGTAAGAAGAAGAAGGCATATCTAGGCTGGATTTTTAAGTTTAGGGCACAAAAATAGGAATAAGGAGCAAGGAGTTAGAATAAGGAATAGAGAATTAGGAATAAGGAGCAAGGAATAAAGAATAAGGAAGTATAAGTCTGGAGGTAGTTAGCTATTTACTTTAATAAAAGGATTCGCACGGAGAGCAATGGGCACACGGAGGTCATTTACCGAGATCTTCCAATAGAATGAGATTTTCCAATCTTGAACGATTCTGGTTCGCACGGAGGGAATAGGAGGTAGCACTGAGGAAACGGTGGCCATATTCAATAGGCAAAAGAAAATAGTCAAGTTGATGTTTCAATACTGGAAAATGATCAATTTGATAGTTTTTGAATCCCCTCTGGAAGCTCGTAGCTAGAAGTTGGTGGCTTATCCTGACAGCTGAGAGCTCGTAGCTGGAAGCTGGAAGCCTGTCCTGACAGCTGAGAGCTGACAGCTGACAGCTGACAGATCTATAACTTGTCGATGTTGCGAAACATCAGTTCATGCTGCTTCTTAAAGATTTTCCGGATAAAGCCTTTCACCGGCAAAAATGTCTTGATTGAAATGTCTTCTTCCACACTGGAAGAGTGGCCAGAATCGCGGATGGTGAAATGCATTTCAATATGGGTCATCTTTTGAATGACTGCTTTCATCACAATTTTCTTTTCCTCGACATTTTTTTGGATCGTCACCGGATATGTAAAAGAATAAGGGATAAACCAAAATTTCAATGTTTCATGAACCCGAAAATGATTGTCACCTAAGTTTTCAATCTTGCTGATCAACGGGTGCACGGAAACAAACTTGTCCATATCCGTGAGATAATCAAAAATGAATTCCGGTGATTTGTTAACTGCGAAGGTGAGCTTCATAATGCTAAATCAAGTTGATCTATTCCTATGGTCCCGAAGATATTCAATTGCAAATGATTTTATTTCGCACAGAGAAAAAAGGAGGCGCCACGGAGTACGCGGAGGCCAAATTCAATAGGCAATAGGCAATAGGCAAGTTGATATTTCAATATTGGAAGAATCAAGCTGGAAGCTCGTAGCAAGTAGCTGGTAGCTCATCCTGATAGCTGAGAGCTGATAGCTGATAGCTCCCAGCTCATTTCTTCTTCAATGCCTCCAGCTTCTCCTTCGAATAGGACAAGTTTTCTACTTCTACTGCTTTTGAAAAGAATTCGATTGCTTTTTTCTCATCGCCTATTTCGATATAATAATCTCCCATAGAGTCATACACATTACCGCTCTTTGGGAAATTATTAATGTTCATAGAAAAACAAGCATAGGAAAGATCCTTTCGCTCAGTTTCCAGG
>DASXWI010000108.1:0-4257 GCA_036503755.1 Saprospiraceae bacterium
CCGATATTGAATGGCATTTAATAGGCCACCTCCAAACCAATAAAGTGAGAGCCATTCTACCCTTCGTGAGTTGCATTCAATCTCTTGACCGACCTGGAATATGGGAAAAGATTCAAAGTGAATCTAGTCGTATCAACAAAACCGTAAGATGCCTGCTCCAAATAAAGATCGCCACAGAAGAAACTAAGTTTGGTTGGGATATTGCTGAATTAGATGCCTTTCTGCTCGCTGGAAATCATAACGCTTTTCCGTATGCTAAAATTTGCGGGGTGATGGGAATGGCGAGCCTTACGGAAGATACGGACCAGGTAAGAAATGAAATGAGGCAATTAAAAAAAGTGTTTGATGATCTGAAGTTGAAATACTTCAGCAACGATGTTGCATTCTCTACGATCAGCATGGGGATGTCCGGTGATTATCGTATTGCTCTTGAGGAAGGAAGCACGATGATTAGAGTTGGGAGTTTGCTGTTCCAAAAATCAAATCAAGAAATCTGAAACTAAATCAACGGTTAGCCTGTCAGAAGTACTCAACACATTATTTTTGAACAGCTGGAGGGTTTAATTTTTCATTATTGTATCTGACCAGCACGTCCCTGATATTGTTGTACATCGGCATATTGAGTGACGGGATTTCCTTGGGATCAAACCATGCGGCATCCTGGATTCCCTCTTCTTTCTGCAGCACCAATTGATTTGGAGATTGCGTTTCCATCAGGTACCATCTTGTACGTTTAAGAGTACGTTGCTTGCTCATAAGGTAACAGTGGTACCCATTGTCCAACCTCTCAATGAGTTTTAAATCACTAAGTCCGGTTTCTTCATGCACTTCGCGAACAGCTGTTTGGGCAAGGGTCTCACCTGGATCTTGTTTTCCTTTAGGCAGATCCCACACACCTCTTCTGAAAATAAGTAGCACCTTACCAAATGGATTAATGACCAATCCCCCACCAGCTTTTATATAAAAATAGAGTGACTTAAAATCCTTCCACAATTGCAGCACATTATCCGCTTGAATGATTATTCCATCATGATGCTTATTCTTTTCAAGCAGCTCAATATAATTGACTAGCATTTTTGGCTTACCCCTGTATTTGGCATGGATCAGGGAGCGCTCAAAGGCGGTTTCATCATCCAAATCAGAAATCTGCGTCAGAATCAAAGGGCTCTCGTTAATGTATATTTTATACCTTTGCATCAATTCTATTTAATCACAAATGTTTAATAATCAATTACTTGCATCTAAGCTCCTCGAAACAGGTGCTGTACGCATTCAACCAGACAATCCTTTTACATGGGCCTCTGGTTTGAGGTCGCCAATTTACTGCGATAACCGGGTCTTATTGTCTTATCCGGAAATCAGAACAGGGCTTGTCGATTTGATGGTGAAGGTGATAAAAGATTTTGAATTGTGTGATACGGTTGCTGGTGTAGCTACTGCGGGCATCCCTGCAGGAACACTTGTAGCAGACAGACTTAAACTGCCGTTTGCTTATGTTCGCTCGAAACCAAAAGAGCATGGGCGACAAAATTTGATCGAAGGAGTAGTTGAGGTTGATGGAAAGGTATTAGTTGTTGAAGATTTAATTTCTACCGGCATGAGCAGCCTTCAGGCTGTAGAAGCTATCAAGCAAGTCCCTGCGCATGTTGTCGGGGTCATTGCTATTTTTCAATATGGCTTGCCAAAAGCAACTGAAGCGTTTAGAGCTGCAAATTGTCCTTTTCGAACGCTTACAGATTTTCAAACGGTGATTCATGTAGCTGCTGAGAAAAACTTAATCGGTCATCATCACCTTGAACTCTTAAGCCAATGGTCCGCTGATCCGCAAGCCTGGTCTGAAAATTTTAAATTGACTCATTCATAAATATCCTCTTACTGTGATTGACAAAAAATCAAAGAAATTTCTAAAAGATTATTTAGGTAATGCAAGTCCTACAGGACATGAGACCAAAGGACAAGAATTGTGGCTGGATTATATCTCCCCTTATGTGGATGAATGGCATACGGATGTGTATGGCACAGCTTATGCCATCATTAATCCTGGAAAAAAATACAAAGTCGTTATTGAAAGTCATGCGGATGAAATTTCGTGGTATGTCAATTACATCTCAGATAAGGGAAATATCCACGTGATCCGTAATGGTGGTTCAGATCAGACCATAGCTGCTAGCCGACGAGTTAATATCCACACACCGAAAGGGATAGTACGGGGAGTATTTGGCTGGCCAGCAATTCACGTTCGAAAAGGGAAGGATGCTAACCTCGCTCCTACCCTTGAAAATATTTTCATTGATGTTGGAGC
The DNA here is from genome assembly GCA_036503755.1 of Saprospiraceae bacterium. Classification (GTDB taxonomy): domain Bacteria; phylum Bacteroidota; class Bacteroidia; order Chitinophagales; family Saprospiraceae; genus Opimibacter. The sequence continues at coordinate 2,303 of DASXWI010000108.1, forward strand.
CAATACCAAAAAAGAAGTGGAAGAGTTGGGCATACATGTTGGTTGCGTGATTACATACGATGACGGTTACGAAGAAATCAACAAAAAATGCTTCATCGGGCGTGCCCTGGATAACAGGCTTGGCGGTTTTTGCATTGCTGAAGTTGCCAGAAAACTGCATGAGGAGAAAATAAAATTACCCTACTCACTTTATGTGGTTAATTCCGTCCAGGAAGAAGTAGGCTTGCATGGAGCTCAAATGATCGCACAAACCATTAAGCCTGACGTTGCCATTGTGACGGATGTAACGCATGACACCAGCACACCTCTCATTGACGCTAAACAGGAAGGTGATGTTCGGCTTGGTCTGGGACCAGCAATTGCTTATGCTCCATCCGTACACAGAAAACTTCTACAATTGATTGAAGATGCCGCACAAGCTAATGAGATTCCATTTCAGCGCGTTGCCTCTTCACGAAGTACAGGTACGGATACAGATGCATTCGCCTATTCTAATGGAGGAATTCCGTCTGCACTGATTTCCATTCCACTCCGGTATATGCATACGACGGTGGAAATGGCCAATTTTGAAGACATCAATCACCTGATCAATCTGATGACTGCCTCTTTACGCCAGATAAAATCAGGTCATAACTTCAAATATTTTGATCGATAAAATTTTAAAGGATGCGGTAAACCTGCTCATTTATGGCGGACTATTTATAGGCCTCTGTGCAGCTTGTATTACGGCGTTAACTTTTGAATTATCTGGCCAGGCTTTCGAGAACCTTCCGTATATTTTGCTAGTTGGGGTAGCCACAGCCGCTCTCTACTCTATTCATAGAATAATCGGACTGCAGAAAACAGCGCATCTTGTGACTACAGAGCGATTTGCGATTATCCGTAAATACCAGTCCGATATTAGAATTTATACTGTATGTTGGTTGATACTCTCTGCCTGGTTGACCATCCAATTCCTAAGCATTCCATTTATCTTATGGATCATACCAGGAGGAATAATTGCATTTGCCTACGTCATTCCATTCCTGCCTGGCGGGAGACGCATTCGAGATCTTGGATGGGGTAAGATTCTTATGATCTCCTGGTCATGGTCATGGCTTACTGCAGTGATTCCATTAGGATTCATTACACATTCTTCAATTCAAATGATCATTATCCATGGATTGGAACGAATGTTCTTTATCATGATTCTGGCGATTCCATTTGAAATCAGGGATTTTAAAATAGATCAGTCATTGGGCCTTATCACCATGCCTGCAAAACTTGGCCCAATAAGAACTTATCGATTGACATGGCTATTAGTCATCCTTACAATTTTACTCAGTTTTGTTGCCTCCTTTCATTATTTCAACCCGGCATATGGATTAGCAATGAGTCTTGCATGCCTGCTGATGGTTCCATTAATGAAATTTAGTTATAAAATTGATGATGATTTTTTCTTTGTAGGCTTAATTGATGGTTTGATGATCCTGGTATTATGGTTTTTCATCATCATTCACCAATGGACCGGATAAGCAATTTAAAGCTGTATCGAGGTGAAAGACGTAATTTTGTATCAATTCCACATCAGATGACTGCTCGTAGAAATTTTAGTTCAGGTGCCACATGGGAACCCATTGTTGGGTATTCAAGGGCTGTTCGCATTGGAAACACCATTGAGGTATCAGGCACATGTGCTGTTGACAAGGATGGACATCCATTCGCAACAGGAGACGCCTATCTGCAGACGCAGAGAATACTTGAAATCATCAGGAATGGAGTTGAGCAATTAGGTGGACGAATGGAAGATGTAATTAGAACCCGGATGTATGTCACTGATATTAGCCAATGGGAAGCAATTGGTAAAGCCCATGGAGAAGTTTTTGGAAGTATACGTCCAGCGACTACAATGGTAGAAGTATCAAAATTGATTTCGCCGGAGTACATGGTAGAGATTGAAGCAACTGCATTATTAA
>DASXWI010000109.1:0-2739 GCA_036503755.1 Saprospiraceae bacterium
TAGCAGGGGAATTGAAAATCCAGCAGGAAGAGCTCCGCCGTACCAACGACGAATTGCAAGACAAAGCGTTACTCCTCGTTACGCAAAAAGAAGAAGTGGAGGGTAAGAATAAGGAAGTTGAGGAAGCCCGGAAATCACTCGAAGAGAAAGCTGAACAATTAACCCTGACGTCAAAGTACAAATCAGAATTCCTGGCAAATATGTCGCATGAATTGCGTACGCCATTAAACAGTTTGTTGATACTTGCGCAGCAACTTTACGAGAATGCGGAAGGCAATCTGAATGAAAAACAAGTACGGTATGCCAGGACCATACATTCATGCGGCGATGACCTTATTCAATTGATCAATGACATCCTCGACTTATCCAAGATCGAAAGTGGTTTCATCACAGTTAACATTGCACCCATCCGATTCCAGGAGGTGGCCAACTTTGTGGAAACCACATTCAAACATATTTCCGAAGCGCGTCATTTACGCTTTACCATTGAAGTAGATCCCCGACTACCTGATTTCTTTGATACTGACCTGCAACGGCTCAACCAGATTTTGAAAAACCTGCTTTCCAACTCCTTTAAGTTTACAGAAAAGGGAGAAGTGAAATTGAAAATCTATGAGGCTCCTCGCAATCGAAAGCAACATTCCAACCATAATCTGGATAAGGCGGAAAAGGTTGTGGCATTCGAAATTTCAGATACCGGAATCGGGATACCTGCTGAAAAGCAAAACATCATTTTTGAAGCATTCCAGCAAGCGGAAGGATCCACTAGCCGTAAATATGGAGGAACAGGCCTTGGTCTTTCCATTAGCAGAGGTTTGGCAGATTTGCTTTCAGGTACCATTGAATTGGAAAGCGAGCCCGGCAAAGGAAGCACCTTCACGTTGTTCCTTCCAATGGAAAACGTTTCAAGCATAGTCCCGAAAAGAAATGATAAAATAAAAGCCTTAGAAGTACAAGAAAGTCCTGATGATATGGGCAGTTTACTCCAGCTGATGCGCCACACTAAGGATAGCAGGGATTCAACTTTGGCCCTCGTCAATGAGATGATCAATGATTCGGGTGATGACAGAAGCAACATTAAAGCAGGCGATAAAGTAGTGCTGATCGTAGAAGATGATCTGCGCTTTGCAAAGATTCTGATCGAGAAAGCTCATGCTGTAGGATTAAAGGCAGTCGTGGTAGTCAGTTATCTGGAAGTTTTTGAATTTATCAACCAGATTTCACCGGTAGCCATAACGCTGGATGTTAAATTGCCTGACACAAGTGGATGGCGTGTTTTGGACTTATTACGCAATGACCTCAGCTACAGGCATATCCCCATTTACCTGATTTCAGGTGAGGAAAATCGATTACTTGCGTTGAGAAGAGGTGCACGCAGCTTCCTGCTCAAGCCCGTAGAGATCGAGGCATTAAACAATTTGTTTGCAGACATCAACACATTCAGTAATAAGCAAGTGAAAAATGTATTGGTGGTGGAAGACAACGACATCGAATCTTCTCAGATTGCAAAAATGATCGGTGATGAAAATCTAAATGTCCTGGTTGCAGGCACAGGTCAAGATGCATTAGATCTGCTCAAAGCCAATGATTTTGACTGCATAATCCTGGATTATACGCTTCCAGATATGAGTGGCCCAGAACTGCTCAATCAGGTAAATGATGTTAAAAAGAAACTGACGCCTGTTTTGGTGTATTCAGCTAAAGATTTTTCAAAAGCTGAGATGAACCAATTGAATCGATTATCCAACCAGGTAATCCTGAAAGGTGTCAATTCTCTGGAGCATTTGTTAGAAGAAACCATTTTGCAGCTACATGTAAACCACAAACAACTGGCACCGGAAAAAAGAAAGGTGATTGAAAACATCCGTCGCCCGGAAGACATTCTGGCAAACAAATGCGTTCTGGTGGTGGATGATGACATCCGGAATTTGTTCGCCCTGACCACGGTATTTGAACGGTATAAGATCAATGTAATCACGGCAGAGAGTGGCAAGGAAGCGATCGACTTACTAAATGAAAATCCAAATATCGACATGGTCCTTATGGATATCATGATGCCAGAGATGGATGGATATGAAACGACACAGAAAATTAGACGTGAGCATAAGAATAATCTTTTGCCCATTATTGCTGTAACGGCCAAGGCTATGAAAGGAGACAGGCAAAAGTGTATAAATGCCGGAGCATCCGATTACATTACCAAGCCACTGAAAATCGATCAACTTCTATCCCTCATGCGCGTTTGGTTTTACAAATAAAGAACAACACACACTATGGTAAAAATTCTTTTGGTTGACGACAGAGAAGATAATCTCCTCTCGTTTGAATCCATTCTTGCGAGGCCGGATTATACATTTGTCAAAGCCACTTCGGGCCGTCAAGCACTCAAGGTGCTTTTGGCAGATTTGGACTTTGCGCTCATCCTTATGGATGTCAATATGCCCACCCTTGATGGTTTTGAAACGGCCCACATGATCTATGATCGTGAAAAACTGAGACATGTACCGATCATCTTTATTACGGCCCACCATTTTGGAGAACACCATATCTACAAAGGCTATCAAAGCGGCGCTGTAGATTACATCTACAAACCTATAAACCCAGGCTTACTGCAGGCTAAGGTTTCTGTTCTCGTAGATCTTTATGAGAAAAACCGACAACTAGTCACGCAGGAACAGAAACTCCTGACCATGAATAAAGCACTTATGGCAGCAGTGGAAGAAAGAAAAAAGTCAGAAG
>DASXWI010000110.1:0-2584 GCA_036503755.1 Saprospiraceae bacterium
AAAGTCATTTCGTCAATGGATATAGGTCCGGAGATCACAGGAAAATATTGCGGGATGGCCACGAATTCCTTCATAGGGATGATTGACTCCCCGGCAACAGTTAAAGAGGTGTTTTCCCATTTAATATTTGAAAAAGCTACCTCCTGAAAATAATCTCCATCTCCAGGAATAGGAGGTATGCCATACGAACCAAATTGCTTAGCAATGTAATCAGCAGCTTTCTGATTGCCTTCCGTGCCAGTCTCCCTGCCCTGATATTCCGGTGAAGCAAGAACATAAACATGCTCTTTTAATGTTTCTCTTCTTATACTATTCGCTAATTGCTCACTTACAGGACTGTATTGGGCATGTATACTTTGGATAGCAAATAATAGCAGTATGAGAATTCGATGGGCCATGATTTAAGTTAGCAGTTGGTGGTAAATGGTAAACGGTAAGCGGTTTCAATCAGTGGATTAAGATATCCTTCTAAGCCTGATGGTTTATAATGTATTAGATTAATTTAAGGAATTGCTTTCCTAAAGTATCAAATCAACCGACACTAACTTCCTTAGCCCTTTACGCCCCTTGCCCTATGCCCTATGCCCTATGCCCTATGCTCGACTAGCAGCTAATCTTATCCACCCTCTTCTGATGCCTTCCACCTTCGAACGGAGTTTCAAGGAAAGTTTGGACCATTGAGAGGGCGACAGCTTCCGGGACAAAGCGGGCAGGAATCGCGAGCACATTCGCATTATTATGTTGCCGAGCCAGTGAAGCAATTTCATTAGTCCAGCATAATGCAGCCCTGATGCCTTGATGTTTATTGGCGGTCATCGCCACACCATTACCTGATCCGCAAAGGATGATGCCAAGTGAGGCTTCACCCTTTTCTACAGCAATTGCTACTGGATGTACATGATCAGGATAGTCCGTTGATGACTCGCTATCGGTACCTGCATCAAAGATGTCATATCCATTTCGGTTTAACCAATGAACGATGGCTTCCTTATAGATAAAGCCGGCATGATCGGCACCAACAGCAATGCGATTTTTTTTCGCTGTATTTTCCATGAGTTTATTCCTTTACAGGGTCAGTGTTATAAGGGCCAAGTAAGGCTTCCATTTCCTGGGCGAAGGCATCATCATTTAAGGTCTTCGAAATTTTCAGGACTTCATCAATGGCATTGTTTGTCAACCGGTAGTCCATATTAAATCCAGCCTTCAGGTCATCATCATCAAGTGAATCAAAGAAGGCCATGTACTCAGCCGATTCCTTAGCCAATATTCGAAGATGATGTTTTGCTTTTTCGTTTTCACCTGCTTTAACATATATATTAATGTGCGGCAAAGTTCTTGCATCATAGGGGAAATTCATGTGTGGAAATCCTTCGAAGTAACTATCTGTTATATCCACTGCCTCTTTCATTTTTCCTTCAGCCGCCATTTGTTCTGCAGACCGCCAAATGATCATCTTTTGTGCCTGGATACTTGCACCATAGCTATTGTCTACATATAATCGTTTCTTATCAAAATTGCCCCATTTCCATTTGTTGACTACACGGTCATGCACTTTTTCTGCGTTCACACGTCCACTTCCATAAATATAGAATTCCTTCTGGCTTGGTGTCTGAATCGGAACAACCCTCAATCCAAGACCTTCCATTTGGGTGTAATCGCCGAGGTTCATGAGTTTGGATTCCTGGCAAGTCACAGAGAAATATACAGGACGGTCATAAATATTGCTCATAATGACATCTAACACAGCTAAAAGGTCTTTGGTTATATATTGCTTATCGAGCGTCACCGGAATTTTACTCACGATTTTACCTGTGTCAGCTATAGTTGCAAGGCCCATGCTAATCGCTTTTGCAGGATCAATTGGAATATACAGGTTATTCGAAGGCAGGTAGGTTTCCAGTTTTGTGCCTTGAATGGTTTGTGGATTATCTTTCGCAAGGAATTGTAGTGCCTGATCTAAAGGCATTTCATTCGGAGAACTCTTACCCGGTAAAAAGAAAATCTGGTTCCGTTTGTTGCCGCGATAGCTTTCTGTGGGTATGGTCAATTTAACAGGAGCAGAATCATTTACTTTTCTTCTCAATCCTTCGATGTACCAATCCACTGCAATAAGACTTAAGTTGACGATACGCACATCGCGCCTGATGCCTTCCACTTCCTGCGCATACCATAGCGGGTATGTATCATTATCCCCATACGTGAACATGATGGCGTTTGGATCAAGAGATTCCAGGAAATTGTTGGCATAGTCGCGTGAAGCATAATGATGCATCCTGCTGTGGTCATCAAAATTTTGAAAAGCCATAATCGCAGGAGCAGTCAACACGAGTGCTGTTGCCAGGTATGGAGTAGCTGATCCAAGACTAGCCACTTTTGTTTTGATCATTTCATATAAAGCGGGCACACCGAGTCCAATCCAGATACAAAATGTAAAGAAAGAGCCCACCAATACATAATCTCTTTCCCTCGGTTCATTTGGCGGCTGATTGGAATAAAAGATGATACCAAGACCTGTGAATAAGAATAGCATCAGCAATGCAGTAAAATCTCTTTTACGTTTTCCAAACTGATAAAAAAGCCCAAA
>DASXWI010000111.1:0-4216 GCA_036503755.1 Saprospiraceae bacterium
GCGGGTGGATAAATACATCCAGATAAAATTAGAGGGAATATCTCGTAATAAAATCCAGAATGGGATCAGGGCAGGGGCTGTCAAAATAGATGGCAAGGAAATAAAACCTAATCACAAACTTAAGCCCGGTGAGACGATTACGATTCTCCTTCCAAAGCCTCCGGATATTGGAGAAAGTGTAGTGCCTGAAGATATTCCTTTAGATATACGGTATGAGGATGATGACGTGATGATCATTTACAAACCTGCTGGATTAGTGGTGCATCCGGGTGTAGGGCATGAAAAGGGCACGCTTGTCAATGCGCTTGCCTGGCATATGCAAAAAGATAGTCTACCGGTTATGGCAGGAAATTCGCCTGATCGTCCAGGCCTTGTACATAGAATTGATAAAGACACTTCGGGACTTATCCTGATTGCAAAAAACGATTATGCCATGACTCACCTGGCAAAACAGTTTTTTGATCATACCATTACTCGCGAATACAATGCTATCGTGTGGGGAGCCCCTGAACCTCCGGAGGGCGTCATTAATGCTGCACTTGGACGTGATCCACGCTTCAGGCAATTGATGACGGTTTTTGAAGAAGGTGAAGGAGGGAAAGAATCTATCACGCATTATGAAACGTTGGAAGATCTCTATTATGTGAGCCTTGTAAAATGTACACTTGAGACTGGTCGAACACATCAGATCAGGGTGCATATGAAATCGATTGGCCATCCGGTGTTCAGTGACGATCGATATGGAGGTGATTTCATTCGGAAAGGAACGGTATTTACCAAATACAAACAGTTTGTAGATAATTGTTTTGCTATATGCCCAAGGCAAGCATTGCATGCCCGGACACTTGGATTTGAGCATCCCGTCACGGGCAAGCGTATGTTCTTCGAATCGGAATTGCCTGATGATATGCGCTTACTACTTGAAAAGTGGCGTGGCTATGTAGCTCATCGAAAAGAATCGCTTGAAAAATGAAACAGGTTTCTCCTTTTCTTCAATCCTTGCCAGCATTGCGGGGATTCCTGAAAGATAATTCTGCAGAGGTTGAGGAGATCATACATCGTGCCCGTAATTCAAATCCATGGTTTATCCCTGAGTTTTCAAAACTCGCGATCGACGCGATTACCGATGAATTTCTCGATCAACAAAAAGTGAAAGATTGGATCGCTGCATATCCTGTAGGTGACAAAAAACTAAATATTGCCATTGTCATGGCGGGTAATTTACCTTTAGTTGGGTTTCATGATTTGCTTTGTGTATTGGCCGCGGGGCACAAAGCATTGATTAAATGCAGTGAAAAAGATTCTGTTTTATTACCCTGGCTTACCCAGCAGTGGACCAGGATAGCTCCTGAACTTGGCTCGTCTATTCAATATGTAGATCGATTTGAAGGACATGATGCTGTTATCGCTACCGGTAGTAATAATAGCTCAAGGTATTTTGAATACTACTTCAGATCTCATCCCCATATACTTCGTAAAAACAGAAATGGAGTGGCGGTGCTTACGGGGGAGGAGAGCCTTGATGAATTAAAACTATTGGGGAATGATATATTCCAATACTTCGGTATGGGATGTCGTAGCGTATCAAAACTTTATGTGCCTGAAGGGTATGATTTCGAATTGTTTGAGGAAGCTATCGTAGGTTGGAAACATTTAGAGGATCATCATAAATACAAAAACAACCTTGAGTATAACTTTGCCATTTTTATTATCAATCAGGTGCCGCATATTCAATTGGATCACCTCATCCTGAAAGATGATGAAAGTATTGCTTCTAGGATTGGTTGCTTACATTACAGTTATTATAAGGATGTTGCATCACTTGAGCAAATGTTGAATCAAAAGAAAGATGAGATCCAATGTGTTGTAAGCGGAATACCATTAAATAATTGGGATCATGTCCATTTTGGAGAAAGCCAACATCCGCATCTTAATCAATATGCAGATGGGGTAGATACAATGACTTTTCTAACATCATTATAGAATTACAATGCGGATATCCAAAAAGGAGAAGGCCATGGCGATTGCCAACATCCTGGAAAAGTTGTATCCTGAGGTGCCTGTTCCGCTAGATCATAAAGATGCATATACGTTGCTTGTGGCTGTCATTCTTTCTGCGCGCTGTACAGATATCAAAGTCAACCAAGTCACGCCGGCATTATTTAAAAAAGCCCATACCCCAAAAGGAATGGCGGGTCTGGATGTAGATGTTATCCGTAACATCATTAAGCCATGTGGACTCTCGCCTGCGAAATCAAAAAACATAAAGGAGATGTCCGCCATTTTGTTGGAAAAGCATAATGGAAAGGTTCCAAAGATTTTTGAAGAACTCGAAGCGCTTCCAGGCGTAGGACACAAGACAGCTTCTGTCGTTATGGCACAGGCTTTTGGCGTTCCTGCATTTCCTGTGGATACACACATACACAGACTCGCGTATCGATGGGGCTTAAGTGATGGAACAACAGTAGAAAAAACAGAGGCAGATTTGAAGAAATTATTTCCAGAAGAAATGTGGATCAAACTTCACCTTCAGATTATTTATTTTGGAAGAGAGTACTGTCCTGCAAGAGGGCATAAGAAGTCGGAGTGCCCGGTGTGTAGCCTTTACGGAGTAAATCCGTGAGTTGTGAGTTGTGAGTTGTGAGTGGGACATCGTGAGGCGTCAGTCGTGAGGCGAAAAAAATGAAGAGTGAAGAATGATGGTTCGACTACGCTCACCAACCGGAAATCTAGCCAATCAGGAGAATTATCGGTGATAAGATGATCATTAAATTGTGAAAATCAATGCCCCGTAGGGGCTAAAGGTTGGTAGCATTGGATCAATAAAATCATATCGTGCTCCGTAGGTGCACAACTTCTGTAGGTTATGCAAAACTTTGTTGTTCTTGTTCGCGTCAGGAGACGCGAGGATATTGTATTCAAGTCGGGAGACTTGAACGAGCGAGATTTAAACGAGCGAAAAAAATGAAAATTGAAAATTTTCATAAAGGCCTGAAAGGCCGATATAAGATAGCCATGGGTGAAGCCCATGGAAGATCAGAATGGCAAACCTACCGCTATCTGTGGCTCTGCGCCTGATGGGAATTTTTTCAATTCATTGAAAAGCCACCTGGATGGCTCTTTTCCAACTTCGTATAAGACAGGGTATGGGTTGTGTAATTTATAACCGAGGTCCAGTCGAAGAATAAAGAAATCAAGATCGAGCCTGATGCCATAGCCATAACCGATTCCAAATTCTTTATAGAAATCTTTGGAGATGTCAGCTTCAGGTCTTGTAGGATCGTTTTGTACGATCCAGACATTTGCTGCGTCAAGAAATAGAACACCGTGGAAATACCAAAAGAGTTTGAAGCGAAGCTCTGTGGAAAAATCGATTTTAAAATCCCCGGTTTGATAGAAGGGTAGGTTAGGATCTATTTCAGCAGTGTCTTCATAACCACCTGGACCGAGTTGCCTTATCTGCCAGGCTCTGTTGCTCAAGGCACCACCCACATAGAATTGTTTAGGATAAGGTACCTGGTTAGTATAAGGGCCATACTTGGAGGCTATGCCGGTGTTGAGTTTAAAGGCCAGGGTTGTATTTCTGGCAAGGTCCTTATAGTAACGGATATCAATTTCACCTTTAGCGAACTGCGAAAACTCCACCAGGTCTTCAGGATCGCCGCTGGGATTGAGGAAGATTTCCTTGTCGTTGTTGTTGATTAAATTGACCACCCTGTTGATGGCATACATTTCCAGGCCAGACAATTCAATACTATGCAATACTTTGAAATGACCAGCTTTCGCCTTGACCTTGGAATTGATTTCAAAAAGATAATTCCGGAATAGAAAACCGGTGTATAACTGGTTACCAAAAGATTCTGCCAGGAATTTATTATCATCAAGAATTTCCTGGTAGGCCGGTTTGGCAGTCGGAATAAACAAGTCAAAACCTATGCGTGTAATCGTTAATTTTTTAAAAGCAGTAGGTTGAATATCATAATTGAGATTCGCATTAAGGTTAAAGTAATCATAGAGTTCGGTGATTACAACATAATTGAATCCTGCGCTAAGACGGCTAGACGCTTCATCTAAAAACCAGCGGTGTAACCTGCTCCCAAAAATCGGTTTCTTTTCAGGATCCTTTCGGTATCCGATCATGTGGTAAATCTTCAATGGATCCATAAACCGTTTGAATGAAAGATCACTACCAAGACCCGCATTTAAGCTGTTGAGG
>DASXWI010000112.1:0-14256 GCA_036503755.1 Saprospiraceae bacterium
CTGAGATTGATGCTCAATTTTGCTTTCTGCATGAGCACTGGCAGATTATCTGGTTTAACCCAACCTAAGAATTGAACACGTTCTTCCAACTTAAGCTTTGCAACAAGCTCTTTTAATTGGGTAGTGATATCGCCTTCACCCGCAAGCCAGAATTGCCAATCCGGCAATTGTTGCATAGCTTCGATTGTCGCTTCAAGTCCTCGTCCTACATTAAGGGCTCCCTGGTATAAAAGTACTTTTTGAGGAAAGTTTTCTTTCGTCACAGATGTTGAACTGGATGGAGCAATATTCCGGATCACATCAAATCGAACATTGTATCTGTTGCCCATCAATTTGGCAAGCTCCTCTCCTACTGTGTAACAAGCATTGAATGCAGGAATTGTAATCTTTCCAATCCACTCCCATATTTTTTTAATGATCTGGCGATGGCTGAGCTCCGGTACTTCAGAAAAATACTCATGTGCGTCATATACCGATTTTTTGTTTTTCAATTTACAAGCCATTCGCACTGCAGGTGCTGTATCAAGGTCGCAAGCGCAGGCTGCATCAAAAGCGGTTGACCATAACACAAAGAATAACCTGATATTGTACTCTGCATAAAAAAGCGGACCCTTGTTGAATACGCAAACGAATCGTTTTGTCCTGAATTGAGTAGGTTTGAAAAGTAAGGAATCCTTCCTCTTTCTGCCAATCAACAATACATCCATTCCTGCCTCTGCCAATGCTGAACAAATGCGGAACATCCGCCTGTCATAGGTCAGATCATTGGTTACAGCAAACACAATCCGCTTTCTGCTCATGCGCTATGATTTGCTACGAAAAATTTTGTCTTCAATGATCTTAATCCTGTTTTCATCAGCAAGTTGTTCCAATTCTTTTTTAACCTTTGGTTGTTGCTCGGTACTGTATTGCGCAAGGAAATCTTTTACCGTTATGCCATCCCGGTCATCAAGCGCTTTATATATGTTGAAAGGCCAATTTAAATGATTTGTTTCTTTCTTAAGGCACCGATCACAATGGCCGCAAGGTGTTGCATCAGGCTCATCAAAATACCGACAAATAAATGCTTCCCTACACACAACCTCCTCCTTTAGGTAGTCAAGCATTACATTCATTCGCTTCAATGCACGTTCTTTTCTGAAGTTATACGCTTTTAAGTCGATGGTGAAATTTTGTTCAGGCACACGTTCTCTAAGCAATGTTACCTGGCTGTTTGACATAGGCACCTTATAATCAACCAGACCCAAGGCATGCAATCGTTGCAACACGCTTTTTACTTCCTTTTCTTCCCATTGCAGTACTTTAGCAAGGCGGCTTTCCTGGATACGGACTGACGAAGTCCATAATCCTTCATACCCGCGTAGTAAAGCTTTAGTCAATTGATCTGTGTTATGGTCAGCCACCTGGTGTTGATATAATGTTTCCGCGTCTGTAATCACCTGCAATGTACTGCCCCTGAGTGATGATTCATCGACTACAATCCATCCATCCTTCGATAATATATCTAAGGATGCATAAACCTCTCCGCTTCGCAAACCATATCTTGCAATGAACTTATCAAAATCAAACTCAAAAGTTTCACCCAGACCTGAACCAACAGCGGTATCAAGGTAAATATGCAGTGATTTATATACACGTCTTATGACCTCGATATCGGGAAAACTACTTTCAACTCTACTGATGAGATTTGCTTCATTGGATGGTTTATATACGAGAATACAATAAGCTTCTTTACCATCACGTCCTGCTCTGCCCGCTTCCTGGTAGTATTCTTCCACGCTAGGCGGGAGATCATAATGTATCACTAGTCGCACATCACTCTTATCAACACCCATCCCGAATGCGTTAGTTGCAACAATAACCCGCGATGCTCCGCTGATCCAGTCAGCCTGGACTCGATCTCTAGTGTTGAGATCCATACCCCCATGATATGCCTTTGTGTCAATGCCTTTGGAAGATAACCATTGAGCAAGTTCAATACACTTTCTTCGATGACGAACATAAATCAAAGCAGTGCCTGTTGACTTCAATAACAAGCGTTCCGTATACTGTAATGCATCCTGGCGATGAATAACATGATAGCGTAGATTGTTTCTTGCAAAACTATCCCGGATAACGATTGCATTTATTAAACCTAGTTTTTCGAGAATCTCCTCCTTCACTTCTTTCGTCGCTGAAGCTGTAAGCGCCAGCATAGGCACTTTCGGAAATAATTCCCGCAGCGTCCCGATCTCAAGGTAGGATGGGCGGAAGTCATGCCCCCATTGGGAGATACAATGTGCTTCATCCACTGCAATCAGATTGAGGGGCATACTTCCGACTCGTTCACGAAACATAGCTGTTTTTAAACGTTCGGGAGAAACATAGAGCAAACGGGTTTTACCAAACCTGCAATTATCCAGGATGCGGTCTATATCCGAATTCCGCATACCGGAATAGAGAGCCTCTGCATCAATGCCAAGTGATTTTAACCTCGACACTTGATCCTTCATCAGCGCGATGAGTGGTGAGATCACTAGGGTCAGCCCATTACCTAACAATGCAGGTACCTGGTAACACAATGACTTACCACCGCCAGTCGGTAGTAGGGCAAGTACATCCTCTCCGGCCAAAACGTGATCAATGATCTGCTTTTGTAACGGTCTGAATGATGCAAAACCCCAGTATTTTCTGAGTATGTCTTCAGGTGTAGTCAAATCAGGGCGAAAATAGGGTAATCAGAACTTAGGGTTCGGGATTGTCTTATTATTATGTCGTCTTATTTTAAACTCATTCTCCCACAAATCGATTGGCCTGCTGATCCGAATCGTGATCATGCCGAAATAATCCTTAGTATCAGGATTAGATCTTGCTGTTCCAGTAGGCACAATGACTGGTTCTGTTCCCAGGTACTCACCTTCCCTATTGGCTAATGCGGCTGTCAAAGGTCCTGCTTTTTCCAACAATTCAGGATAAGTGATATAAATGGTACTGGCATCATCAAGATAGTCCGTGAATGTATAGGACAACATAGTTTCCAGGGAAAGAATCATGGTTTCAGAAGCTCGCCACTTCAGTCCTCCTCCAAACTGAAGAGAAAATTGGATACGAGAATAAGGATGTTGATCGGGGTAATCCTCCAGAAATTGTCCTTCCGTCCCTAAAGGCTGTAATGAAACTTTGTCTCCCATGTATTTTGTGCGGGGATTAAAATAAAAGATTCCAGCTCCAACAGAAGTGAATAGTGTAAAATCATCAGGTTGGTCTACACTAAACCCTAGAATATTCCAATCGAATCCAGGTGCCAGTTGAATCACCGGGGCAAAAAAATCAAGATTCCTACCTTTCGAAGACACGTTTTTGTTTAATTCATCATCTCCGGAAAGCCTGGTATACAGCAAGTCTGTCCTGACCATGAAATGATTATTGATTTGATAGGCACCATGAGCTCCAATTACAGGGCCTAGCAAGATTTTGAGACCATCATCAAGATTAAAGGACTCCAGGTCGCCTTGATAATGGGAAATCCCGGTAAATAAGCCTACCTCCCCCTGCCCGTTCGCCTCCGGCAACGGGAATGTCATCCATAGGATAAGTAGTACAAGTGACAGGCGCAAAAGCGTTCTTTTTTTGGAATACCGTAAATAACCGGCATGGGTTAGCCCCTCAAAGATATATAACGAGTTATGTATATGCCATTTAGGTGTCGAGGCACCCCATTTGACAAAAAGTCTTGTTTCGATCCACCATAATTGGTTTTTCATCCAAAAAAAATATCAAGGTTTGAACAATACCCTATCATTGTTATTCATTTGCAATAAACCGGTGATCCAATATCTTTTACATGAATCTTTCTAAGTTATTATTTCTGGCCTTGTTAACAGGCAGCCTCTTTAGCATTGTTCCCCTTGATGCACAGATGGATTTTGAAAACTGGCATCATGAAAGCCAGGAAAGTGCATTTCCAACAGGAATACGTTCTTCTGAGTGGTACTCGGAAAATGCTAATTCGAAAGGAAAGAAGATCATTGTCGCTGTGATGGATAGCGGGGTTGATATCAATCATCCTGACCTCAATGATAATATCTGGATTAACACAGATGAGATTCCCGGGAATAAAGTGGACGATGATAAAAACGGATATATCGATGATATTAATGGTTGGAACTTCATTGGTGCACCAGGTGGTGGAAGTGTTCTTCACGAATCTCTCGAATTAACCCGTGAGTATGCCAAGGAAAGGAAAAAATGGGACGATGTGAATCCGGAGAAACTTAATAAAAAAGAGAGAAAAGCTTACGACGGATACATGAAAAAGAAGAAACTCATTGAAAGCAAACGGGAGAATGCAGAACAACAAATAGAAGAGGTAAAGCAAACTGAAGCCATCGTGATGAATGCTCTCCAGGCTGCAAAAGAGTTCTTGCAAGGAGACAGTATTAATATTGAAAAAATGGAAGAATCCCCTGATGAAAATATCCAGATCGCTGCACGGATTGTTAGGAATGTAGAGGACCAGGGTATTGAAGTGGAGAGTATCGATTGGCTGATCGAAATTGCAGGCGAACAATTCAAAGAACAGATCGCTGCGAATAATAAAATCCTTGATTACTCTTATAATCCTGATTTTGATTCAAGGGTTATTGTTGGTGACCGTTATACTGATTTCGAGAACAGAAATTATGGCAATAATGATGTGCGAGGTGAATTTTCATATCACGGTACTCACGTTTCTGGAATCATAGGTGCGGAACGCAACAATGATTTGGGTATGAATGGTATTGCAGACGAAGTTGAAATAATGGCTATAAAAGTAGTGCCTGATGGTGATGAAAGAGATAAGGATGTTGCCAATGGTATCCGGTATGCGGTTGATAATGGAGCATTGGTGATTAATATGAGTTTTGGAAAAGGGTATTCTCCTGAAAAATTCCTTGTGGATGAAGCAATGAAATATGCTGCTAAACATGATGTCCTCTTGGTGTTAGGTGCAGGTAATGAAGGAGATGATATTGATGTTGATCCCAAATATCCGAGCGACACCTACGCTAAGAAACCTTTCCTTGGACCCAAAGGAGTTCCAAACTTATTATCTGTTGGTGCGGTCGGACCAGAAGGTGGTGAGGCAGCTGTTGCTGAATTTTCGAATTATGGGAAAAAGGCAGTAGATGTATTTGCACCAGGCGTATTTATTTATTCGACAACACCGGACAGCAGTTATGATTATGCCAGTGGAACAAGTATGGCGGCTCCTGTTGTATCTGGGATAGCTGCTTTGATCCGATCAAGGTATCCTGATCTTTCCGCAAAGCAGGTTAAGAAAATTATCATGGAAAGTACGAGGCCATTGCCTTCCTCTGTCACTCAACCCGGTACGTTTGATTTAGTATCTCCGAAAGAATTGAGTATTTCAGGCGGAATGGTGGATGCTAAAGCTGCCATGAAACTTGCCTCAGGGACAAAAGGCAAGGCGAAGAAGAAGGATAGGATTATAGCGGAAGGGAATGCGCCTCCTGCATCGAAAGCGTAATGCAAAGAGCATAGATCATAGAGCATAGGGCATAAGGCATAGGGATGCCCGTAGGGCAACATAACTAACCATGGTGTGTCAATTGGATCAATGCTCTGCTTTTAAGCTCATGAAATTAGGCTTATCTTTAGTTTATGCAAGGAGACAATAATCGGTCATTAAAGGATTGGCTACAGGTATTTGTGCAGTCTCCACAAATTAGGGGCAAACTATATCAGACACGCATTGAAAAAATGTGGAAAGAACTAATGGGTCCTTTGATCAGCGGTTATACCCGAAGAATTAAACTCGATGAGCAAGTACTTTTTATTTATGTAGATTCAGCTCCTCTAAAATCGGAGCTCAACATCATGAGAGAAAATATACGCACTCTTGTCAATGAAAAACTTGGAGAAGAATTCATCAAAGAGGTAAAAATACTTTGATGGAATTCATAAATTGGCGTACTTGATCAATCCATAACTTTTCATTCTTCACTCTTCATTCTTCACTTCCCTATGCCCCCTGCCCCCTGCCCCCTGCCCTATGCTCTTACATCTCAATTGAATGAACAAGCTCTTCCGGTACAAGTGAATTCACCCGCGTGCTGCTGGTGTCTGAAATAAAAATCTGGCCATAATCATCCGTGCTGAGAATTTCGACGAGGCGATGAAGACGACGGTCATCAAGTTTATCAAAAATGTCGTCGAGAATCAGTAATGGCTTTACACCAGATTCATTTAAGAGAAGTCTGTATTTACTCAAGTGCAACGCGAAAATGAGCGATTTGATTTGCCCTTGCGAACCATGATCTTTCGCGGACATGTTTTTGATGAGGAGATGAAAATCATCTCGATGAATCCCTGTGTTTGACCGGCCAGTGTTTTTATCTGCTTCCCAGGATTGATCTGCTAAAACCGGGTAAGGATATTCATGAAGCGAGGATTCATAACGAAGGTTAATTTCTTCCTTATGGTCGGCAAGTATACCGTAGGTGGTTCGAAGCAATGGCGTGAAATGTTCGGCAACCCATTTTCTTTTTTCAAAAATATATGTGGCAAGTGGTGTGATCTGCTCATCATACGTAGAAATCATTCCTTGCAAATCGGCAAAACCTTGTTTAAGGGCTGCATTTCGCATCTCCAGGAGATGGTTGAATACCGATAAAGAAGTAAGATATTCCCGGTCTATTTGGCACAGTAAATGATCCACATATCGTCTGCGGGTAATACTGGAACCATACACCAAATCAATATCTCTAGGAGCCGAAAAAACTATCGGCATAAATCCGAGATGTTCACTTATCCTGGGAATGATCACATTATCCAGGACAATTTCTTTCATTGACCCCGGTTTAACTTTAATGACAAGCCGGTGCAATTCATCCTCTTTTTGAATGTGACTATCCAATCTGAAAAAGTGCTCCTCTTTTCGGACTACTTTTTGATCATAGGGAGTAAAATAACTCTTTCCGACACACAGATAATAGATTGCATCCAGCAAATTTGTTTTGCCGATCCCATTTAAACCAGAGATGGTATTGAATTTGGGTCCAAACCTGAACGAAGCCTCTGTATAGTTTTTAAAATTGGTCAGGGCCAACTCCTGGATCGTGAGGGACTTCATAACCGGGTTAATGGAGATAAGATTATCTTTGTCAGGCGGCGAATATACTTTTTATGGCTCAGGTAAAAGAAAAAAAGACTGGTAAACAGGCAGATAGCGATTCTAATGGCCTTGATTTCACAACATATCGTCAATGGTATGAAACGATGATGAGAATCAGGCGGTTTGAAGAACGCGCTTTAAAGATGTATTCGGTCAACAAGATCAGGGGCTTTCTCCACGTCTATATTGGCCAGGAG
Source organism: Saprospiraceae bacterium (assembly GCA_036503755.1). Classification (GTDB taxonomy): domain Bacteria; phylum Bacteroidota; class Bacteroidia; order Chitinophagales; family Saprospiraceae; genus Opimibacter. The sequence continues at coordinate 7,354 of DASXWI010000112.1, forward strand.
GCTATTGCGGCTGCTATTACTACTGCTCTTCGGCCCACAGACCCTATTGTTACTGCATACAGGCAACATGGGATCGCATTATGCCGGGGAATCACCAGTGCCGCTTGCATGGCAGAATTGTTTGGTAAAGCTACCGGTGTCAATAAAGGTAAAGGAGGTTCCATGCACTTCTTTTCCAAAGACCACCATTATTTTGGAGGTAACGGGATTGTTGGTGCCCAGATTCCAATTGGGACAGGCATTGCTTTTGCTGAACAATACAGAGGCAGTGAGAATATATGCCTTACCATGTTTGGTGATGGTGCTGCCCGCCAGGGTGCTTTGTATGAGTCATTCAATATGGCGATGACATGGAAACTGCCCGTACTCTACGTCGTTGAGAATAACCATTATGCAATGGGTACCTCTGTTGCCCGCACGAGTAATGTGACTGAACTCCATAAACTGGGACTTTCATTCGAAATGCCGAGTTCATCTGTAGATGGCATGGACGTCATGAAGACACATTATGCAATGGCTGAGGCTGCTGCTCATATCCGCTCCGGTAAAGGACCTTACTTGCTGGAGATCAATACGTACCGATACAGGGGGCACTCAGTATCTGATCCTGCCAAGTACCGTACCACTGAAGAACTGGATTCCTACAAGGTGAAGGACCCTATCGAACAATTAAAAGAGTATCTTTTGTCGAATAAATTACTGGAGAACAGCGAATTGGAAGCAATTGACAAAGCGATACTTCAGGAGATTGATGAAGCGGAAGCTTTTGCTGAAAGCTCTCCCTATCCTCCGGCATCTGAACTTTACACAGATAATTATCTCCAGGAGGATTATCCTTTCATTAAAGACTAAGCGACTGTAGACTTTAGATCAGAGACTAGAGATGAGTGCAAGTTGTGCCTATTTTACCTTTCTCCATGATACTTGCGCGGTAATATATTTTCATTTTGGCATATATGTTCCTTTGCCTATTTGAGGCAATTCATTACCTTTGCACCACTTTTTAAAAATCGAGATTTCAAATGGCTATTAGAAGAAAGCAGGAAAAAAAGAGTGAGGAGACTTTGCTGGACCTTAACCAGGCAAGATTACAGGCTAACAACTTTTTCGAGAAAAATCAAAAAGCAATCATTGGCGTTGTAGCTGGATTGGTGGTAATCGTAGGTGGTTGGTTTGTGTACAAGAACCTTATCCAACAACCGAAAGAAGAAAAAGCAATTTCTCAAATGTGGATGGCCCAGTTCCAGTTTGAACAGGATTCCTTCCAGGTAGCCCTTGAAAACCCAGGTGGTGGCCATAGTGGCTTCCTTGCCATTATCAAAGATTTTGGAGGCACGGATGCAGCCAACCTGGCCAATTATTATGCAGGTATCTGCTATCTCAATTTAGGCAACTTTGACGCAGCATTATCCTTCCTCAATGATTTCAATCCCGATGGAACGATAGGCCCGATAATGAAGTATGGAGCCCTCGGTGATGCTTATTCTGAACTAAACCAGTTGGACAAAGCAAAAGATGCGTATACCAAAGCAGCTGGTGCAGCGGATAACGAATTGCTTACGCCATACTATATGAAGAAACTAGCATTACTCCATGAGTCCCAGACAGAGTATGCCAAGGCGCTTGAGATTTATCGGACGATAAAATCCAAATACCCGAATAGCAACGAGTCGCTCTCGATTGACAAGTATATCGCCAGGGCTGAAGGTAAATAACCATGGCTTCGAGGGATGCATCGCCTTCTTTGGTCAACCTGCCGGATGGATCATCCCTTAAAATTGGTATTGTCGTATCTCAATGGAATGCGGATATCACAAGTGCATTGCTTAATGGTGCAAAAGACACGCTTAAGCAAGCCGGTGTATTAGACGACAATATTGAAATCCTATTTGTTCCTGGTTCATTTGAACTACCCTGGGGAGCACGTCAACTCATGAAACCTGGTAAACGGGACGCAGTTATCTGCCTTGGATGTCTTATCCAGGGAGAAACCAAACACGATGAATATATAGCCTCTGCTGTTGCTTCCGGCATTATGCAATTAGGATTGATGTCCGGCGTCCCTGTAATCTTTGGTGTGCTTACTACCCATACAGAAGAACAAGCTAAGGATCGTGCTGGAGGCAAGCATGGTAATAAAGGATCAGAAGCTGCAGCGGCCGCTTTACAAATGGCAAGCATTAAGTCAGGAGATCCAGGTACCAAAAAGCCAATCGGCTATTGATATGAAAGTAATCAGCATTGAAACAGGTCACTTTAAGCTAGATGGAGGCGCCATGTTTGGTGTCATACCCAAATCGATCTGGAACAAAATGATCCCTGCTGATGACAACAATTTATGTAGCTGGACAATGCGCTGCTTGCTGGTGGATACTGGTGAAAAAGTGATCCTTGTGGATACAGGTCTCGGGAACAAGCAGGATGAAAGATTTTTCAGTCACTATTTCCTTCATGGCAATTCCACCCTTCTTAATTCTTTAGCTGAAGCAGGCTACGGTCCAGATGCGATCACGGATGTGCTTATCACGCATTTTCATTTTGATCATGTTGGAGGTGCCGTAAAAAAAGAAGCGGATGGCAACCTGGTTCCCACATTCCCAAATGCTAAGTATTGGACTACTCAACGTCATTATGATTGGGCCTATTCCCCCAATGCCCGTGAAAGAGCATCTTTCCTGAAAGAAAATTTTGTACCTCTCGCCGATCATAAAGTTCTGCACTATATCCAGGAAGTGGAAGGAATCCAATGGGATAAAAATATTCGTATTCGTTTTTCATACGGTCATACTGAATCTATGCTCTTGCCGGAATTCCGAATTAATGACAAGGTTACTTTGATTTATGCGGCTGATCTTATTCCTTCATCGCATCATGTTGGATTACCCTACATCATGGGCTATGATATTCGCCCTCTCGTGACGCTTGAGGAGAAAACTGCTTTCCTGACGGAGGTTGCAGAAAAGGGTTACTATCTTTTCCTTGAACATGACAAGGATACAGAGTGCATCTCCATAAAACTTGATGCTAAAGGAAGACCTGAGGTGGATAAGCGACTCAGTCTTGCTGAGGTTCTTGGTGAATAAGGAATAACGAATAAGGAATTGTGAAGTTATTTCCATGTGTAATTGCAATTGCTACAATCTTCTTACTTTCATTATTGAATTGAAAAACTGACTACTGACAGCTGATAGCTGACTGCTCTTAAAATCTCACCCATGAGTCTCCTCGGCAACATCCTTTTGGTCATTGCGACCCTTCTCTTTTTTGGCATTGTTTCATTACTCTTCGGAAAGGATCCGAGGGGTGGCGACGGCTTGATGGGTTATGCATGGGGGATGATCTTTTTAAACCTGGCTTTTGCAGTAGCGATGATCCTGGTGAGCCTGATCATTGGCGCTAAAGGTGGTTTTGAATGGGTAGCGCAAACATCTTCGAGTCGTTTTTGGATAGTTACCATTGGATTACTTGGTGCATTGATCACTACAGCCCTGAGTGGTTTATTCAGATTTGAAAATGGACCTGTACCCTTCCTGATCAGGTCTACATCGTCCTTCGGGCCGGTTCTGATTCCATTGGTACTTATCGTATCGGGTTTTATTTTGCTAAATACAGGTTTAAAGGCTTCCGTTCCATTGCCTGTATATAAATGGCCATTGGTCTTTGTATCCATTTTTGGTGTCGTCGGTTTAGCATCAGCCATTATTGGTGAAATTGCTATTTCCCAAAAAAACCGCGCTGCGGTAATGAAGGATAATATTGCATTCCACGATTCAAATCATGCAAGAATTCTTAGTGAAATTGATTCATGTGATGTAACCAAAAATCTTGTCTTCATCCTTGTCTATACAGGTGACAACCAGGATCCTGATATCAAGAATAAAGCTGTTGCGAAAGTAAAAACACACCCTGAATGGGAACAGGAACTTATCCGCTTGTTACAAACCGATTGGGCCGCGGAACCATTACAATTCCTGGCCTTCAATGATGTCAATAATCCTTCACTCTTCCTTGAACCTGTTAGACTTGGTGTGATAAACCAGGCGAGGCTAATGCGGGAAAGAATAAACAGATGCTCACATCCTTCCCATTTTTATCCGGGTATGTTTAATTGGGAAGTGGAACGTGTATTAAGGACTGTAGATCGATTTGACGGTAAAGGAATGGATTACCTTCCAGCCGTGAAAGAAGTAAGAGCAGCCCTGGATGAACCGTCTCCATTTGATAAGCCGGAATATAATTGTCTGCCTGAACTTGAGAAGTGGATTAAAAAACATTCTTAATCCATCCACATTTAATTTTTAATTATCGCAACAAAGTTACTTCTCCTGGTTTTACAATCGGCTTGCCCTCTATGTCCTTCAGTTCGACCAGGAAGGTAAAGACTGCTGGATTCATTATTTTTTCCTTAAATCGCCCATCCCAACCATGTTGCGGTTCATTAGGCAAGAAATGATAATCTTCAAATACGACATTCCCCCAACGGTCAAAAATCCTGAAACTCACTACCTCGGTTATCCGGTCATTGGTTTGAATAAAGAATACATCATTGATTCCATCACCATTAGGGGAAAATACATTCGGGATAAATGTTTGAGGAGGGATGTAATCAAGGGTCCTACATTCAATTGTAGCTGAAGTTGGACCACATGCTGCCGATCCTATCGCTACAACTTCAATTGTTACGGGAGTGTTGTCTGTCAAGTTACGAATAGTATACGTGGTGCCTGACAGTGTCCCACTTCCTGACGAACTTAAAACATTGTAACTGGTTGCACCAGGCACTGGCTCCCATTCTACACTCAATGAATAATAATCCTCTTCTATACAGTTTATAATTGGAACTTCTAATCGTGGTTCGATCTTAATTTGATGAATATGTGTATCGGAAACACAACCCCCATCATCAATTGAAAGAGTGACGATGTATGTGCCAGGTTCGTCCCATTGAATCGTAAAATCGGTTGGCCTGTTATCTGTAATCAAATTACCCCCATCCAGTTGCCAATCAAACAATGCAGCTGTTGAAGCCTCTCCAATAAACGTAATGGTTAGCAGACTATCCAGACATGGTTCACCATCTACCACAAAATCCGCATCAGGAGAAGGATTTACGAGAATATTTAAATCTGATGCATATAAGCAACCAAGATCATCCACCTCCAGTTGAATCAAATTATTTCCAGTAAATGCTGTTCCGGGATCGAAAATCCCTGATGAGTTAATAATGCCATTTCCTGACCAGGTCAATATTGATTGGCCTGTAAGTCCTGTTATTATGGCTTCTAATTGGACAGGAGCTTCCCCAGAACAAAAACCACCTGGATCTGTAATGTCTACTGTTGCCTGAGGGCATTGCCTGGTGTAACAAGTTGTTGAAACGGTATCACTATTGCCACATGGACCATTACCAACAGCCCAGACATACAGGGTTACTGAATCGCCTTCCAAAAGGTTTGAAACCGTCAAGGTTTTATTCGATGAATTAACCACAGCAGAAGGAGCTCCCTGGTTAATCACAAACCAGTAGCCAAATTCATTTTCATTGCTAGTCCAATCAAATACAACAAAATCCAAATCGACAGGACCACAATCAACCTGGGGTGCTTCTAGCGGTTCATCGAATACTACTTGAGAGAAAATATTATATACACAACCTGATGTAATATTTTCCCAGGAATATTGAAGTGTAGTACTGCCGTTTGCTAAGGCAGGGTAAAGTGTATCACCAGAGATGGCTTGTCCTGTTAAAACTCCACCAGGCGGTGTTGCATGGATGGCAATAAATGTTTCATCACTGCAATAAACGCTATCTAGTCCAATAAAGGCAATCGTTTGCGGAGGACAAACATCTGTAATACAGGTTATGCTAGTAGTCAGTGGGCTGTTGCATATGCCATTGTAAATCGCTGAAACAGAAAGTGTCAATGTATCACCTTGTCCCAATCCCCCTGCATTGAAAATGGTTGAAGCTGTATTAAACGGTGAACCAATCAATTGTCCATTAATAGAATAGGACAATTCGTAGTCCTGAGTCATCGGTGGCCATGAAATCGCAATCGAATCAATTGAAGTGAAGAGACATGAAGGAACAGGAGTCACAGAAAATTCAACAACAACCGGGATCTGTGCAAGATTGGAAATACATCCATCTGCTATAATTATTGCAAAAAGAGTATCACCCGATGTGACATACGCTTGAGGGTTAGCTATTGCAACAGTTTGCAAAGCATCCTCAAACCAAAAGACGGGTCCTCCCCCATTACTGATATTCAAATCGTACTGCGTTAGGTCGATCGTCGCTGTAACTGCGTCCACAACACAGACTTCGATGGCAACCGGCGTAGCTTGCAAACTATCAACAACCGTAACGGTTACTGGAACCACCTCTGAAAAACAGGATCCATTCACGACATTCGCATAGACCACAGTATCACTGGTCACCAGAGAATCGATATTACTCAACGGAATAGTGAACCCCGGATCCACCCACCAATAAACTGTTCCGACATTATTACTCACCGCACTCTCCACGGTGATGAGGTCTACGGTGACAAGTCCATTAGCATCTCCGCATCGATTTATCGAAAATGGACTGGCAACAGGCAAAGTTTGTATAGCAAAATCAATAAGTTCAATCGAGGAAATACAAAGTCCATCAGAAACATACACATACAAAGTAGTATCCGCAGCAGCTGTAAAAGAGCCTGTGTTGATGACAGGTATCACCGCAAGTGAATCAACAAACCAATGCACTTGAAAAGAGCCTCCGCTAATGGCAGTATCATAAAATGTAAGATCAATCTGTAAGGTATCCCCTAAAAGAAGACAATAGCCCAGGTTGAGCGGATTTGCATCTACCTGTGTTGATACTGAAAGATTGACCTGGACAATTGAGGAAACACA
>DASXWI010000113.1:0-10749 GCA_036503755.1 Saprospiraceae bacterium
ATTTACCCAAATCAGATCAGGCCATGGAAAAACGTACAATCACCTTAACTCTTTTCATACTTCTTGGATTTCCTTTGTATAGCCAGATCTCCATTCATGGATTGATAAAAGATATTGATGGTAATCCGTTGTCCGGAGCCACTGTGGAACTTAAAAATGCAAACGTTTATGTTGTTGCAGGAGATGATGGACAATTCCAGCTTTCATCAACTTCACCCCTTCCATGGACATTGAGCTTTCACATGGTAGGATTTGAATCTGAAGAAATACAGATTATTAAAATTCCTGAAACATCCTTGGATGTTGTTTTGGATGGGGATAGTCAGCTAGCTGAAATTGTAGTGAGCGCCCGGCGCAGGAAAGAACTTGCGCAAGATGTACCTATTCCAATATCAGTTTTGACAGGTTCACTTATAGCAGATGCAGGTGCATTTAATGTGAATAGAGTAAAAGAACTCGTGCCTTCCGTACAACTGTATTCATCCAACCCGCGTAATACAGGTCTTAATATACGCGGCCTCGGTACTACGTTTGGGCTTACCAATGATGGTATTGATCCAGGCGTTGGATTTTATGTGGATGGCGTTTACAATGCGCGCACCGCAGTGACAACACTTGACTTCATAGATGTTGAACAGATAGAAGTTTTGCGTGGACCTCAAGGCACATTATTTGGGAAAAACACCACAGCAGGAGCTTTTAATGTTACCACGCTGAAACCATTTTTCAAAACAGGTGCAAAATTCGAACTGAGCTACGGAAATTATGGATTTATTCAGGCAAAGGGATCGATCACCGGACCGCTTGGTAAAAAATGGGCAGGAAGAATTTCTTTTAGCGGAACACAGCGTGATGGATTACTTTATAACACGGTGACTCAAAAACCAGTGAATGATATTAACAACCTAGGTTTCCTCGGAAAACTGCTTTATACGCCAACCGATAAATTGGAGTTTACATTATCCTTAGATGCAACAAGGCAGAGACCTGATGGATATGCCCAGGTCTTTGCAGGAGTGGCACCCACTTTGCGTGCAGGATATAGGCAGTTCGAACAAATCATCACTGACCTGGAATATACTGTTCCAAACCAAAATCCTTTTGATCGAAAGATTGATACAGATACACCCTGGAAATCAGGTCAGGATCTTGGAGGTGTTTCACTCAATGCAGATATTGAGTTGGGTACAGGAACATTGACATCCACCACAGCATGGCGTTATTGGAAGTGGGATCCATCAAATGACCGTGACTTTACCGGATTGCAAGCCCTTGCTTTGTCCCAGGCGCCTTCGAAGCAAAATCAATGGTCCCAGGAAGTTCGCTGGGCAGGCACTTTATCATCCAAGCTAACAGGTGTATTTGGAATATTCGCCTTTGGACAAGAATTGAATCCGGATAGTGCGCATATCGAAGAATCTGGAATCCATCAATGGAGATTTTCTCAAAATACAACCAGTGATTTGTGGCAGACTCCCGGATTGCTGGATGGGTACGGTATCCGATCTTATCCACGATTGAAGAACTTTAGTGGCGCTGTATTTGGCCAGATTGATTGGTCCCTTACTAAAAAACTTAGTGTACTTCCAGGCATACGGTTTAACTATGATGACAAGAATGTGGATTTCAGCCGATATACATATGGAGGTTTGGAAACAACAGATCCTGCATTACTTGCTATTAAAAATTCAGTATATAGTAATCAGTCTTTTAAAGCTCAAGTGGATGATACCAACCTCTCAGGCCAACTGACCATTTCATACAAAGTCAAAGAAAACATAAATACATATGGAACATTTGCTACAGGATTTAAACCAATCGGATTAAACCTGGGAGGACTTCCTACATCAGGAGGTGAGCCTATCCTCGAACTTGCTGTTATAAAACCTGAAGAAGCGTATCATTTTGAAGCAGGAGTAAAAACTTCACCCTCGCCTCTTTCTACCCTAAACATTACCTTTTTCAATACAAATATTAAGGATTATCAAACACAAGTGCAAGCTGCTGATCTTTCCGTCAATCGTGGATATCTGGCCAATGCAGAGGAAGTCAGGGTCAGAGGAATAGAACTTGATGGTAGCTACAAGTGGAGAGGAATTCTTTCCATCAACGGAGCTGTGGCTTACAATGATGGCAAGTACATTTCTTTTACAAATGCACCACCACCGCTTGAAGAAACCGGTGGTCCAACATTTAAGGATATTTCTGGTGGACAATTACCTGGCATTTCAAAATGGACAGTTTCCCTCGGCGCAGAAATCACTGAAGACGGAAAGCTTCTTGGACAAAAAGGTGAATTGTTTTTAGCATTCGATTCATATTACAGGTCTTCTTTTTCTTCCAATCCCTCTCCTTCATCGTACCTGGTGGTGGACGGTTATGCCCTGTTGAATGCACGGCTTGGCTTTAAAGCTCCAACTGGCTTTTCAGTTTTTATTTGGTCTCGGAACCTCCTGGACCAGAATTATTTTGAACAGCTATTACCAGGTGTCGGAAATGCAGGTCATTATGCAGCAGTACTGGGCGACCCTAGGACCTATGGAGTAACCTTGCGATACGCTTTATAATATTTTGAGCTGATATAATTTTTCACTCTTCGCTCTTCATTCTTCATTTTATCCGTTGTCCATTCATATCCGTCGTCAACACTTCACTCATATAATCAAAAAACGGTCGCATAGCTTCAAAGGTGAGGACAACTTCTTTTGGAAAATTTGGATCAGCGACTTCTTTATCAGAAAATTTCCGTCCAACGATAAATTGTTTTTTACGGATCAAATCAATAGAAGGGTGATTCCTGTCATACCCGGAGGGGGCCGTTTTTAATTCGTCCCCATCAAGCTTGCCGAAATATTTTACAAAAGTCTTGTTGGAAATAATTTTCCGAATGGGTTTGTCATCATAGGCAAATTCATCACGGATTCTTTTCAGGTCTTCAGGATTTGGCTCCCAAAACCCACCGCCCACAAAACTGCCACCGGGTTCGATATGCATATAATATCCGCCTCTCCGCTGCGCTGTGGCCCTTTTGAAATGAACACCAAAATGATTCTTATATGGAGTCTTGTCTTTTGAAAATCTTACATCTTTATAGATCCTGAATACTTTGGCCTCTTCAATCACATCCTTTTTATTCAGGTTTTTCTTTACCTCTTCAGACACCGTTTTAATGTTCTCCAGCGCTCCTTCATAAAGTGCTTTGTGCCCAAGAAACCATTCACGGTTATTATTCTTCGCAATCTCCTTCAAAAATTTAAGGGTGGAATTATCAATGGCCATAGATTGTATTTATTTAGGAAACAATTTTCAATTTCGGCAATCAATGTTCGGTAATCAGTAATTGGTAATCAGTATTCGGTGTCATGTTTTAAATTTTAAATTCTCAATTCTAAATTTCCCCATGCCCCATGCCCCATGCCCCATGCCCTCTGCTCACTGCTTTGGCGGTATAGTATCAATCTTTCCAGAAGGGCTGAGTTTGATAATCAAATCCCCGTAAGTCCTGGGATCAACGATCGTATGCGGTTGACCATCCAGGAGAATATCCGGATCGGACATGCCCAGGAAATTTTTACAAAAATCCCTCGTCGAATAATTGGTGACTATAACCGATACTGTTTCTTGATAGGTTGTTGGATCAAAGACAACCACAGTGTCTGTCACGGTTATCGAATCACGGTCAAGCCGACTGAGTTGCTTCTCTGCTTTCCTCATTTCCATTTCACGATCATATCCTGGTGGTTTAATCTGGGCAGCAAGGCCATTCGACAGGACGCAAAGGCCCAAAACGAAGATCTGTTTCATTAAAAGTTGCTTGTAAGAAGTGAGTGTCTGTTTCATGTCTTAAAAATACCCTAATTACTGATTTCAGGAAGTGATTAAATCGGCCTTTACCGCAAAACAGGTATGGGATGTTTATGTTCATCAATCGCAACCAGGGAAAACATACCCGTAATGGCCTTTTCCCGATGTTCGGAATACATTTCTTCAATGTAGATATCCACTTTTACTTTCAGGCTTGTTCGCCCTACCTTGGACACAATACCTACGAGTTCGATTATAGTCCCTGCAGGAATCGGCTTAGTGAAATCAATTTTATCACTACTTACTGTAACCATTTTCTGGCGGCTGAAACGAGTTGCTGTGATAAATGCTACTTCATCCATAAGGTGCATTGCGGTTCCTCCAAAAAGAGTATCGTAATGATTGGTTGTGTTTGGAAAGACGGCTTTAAAGATCCGGGTTTCAGAAGAGGCGATTCGTTCGTCAAGTGTCATAAGGTAATGGTAAACTTTGAATGATGGATAGGAAAGGCAAGAGACCATAAATGTAGTGCCTGCTTCGGGATAACTTTTATCGGAACTATTTATTGCGCTACCTTTAGCATATTAAACCGTCATGCCATGCCTTTTATCAACTTTAATACCATTCCCCATTCCAAGCTCAGGGAAAACATACATGGTGCTTTATATCACTCTGACAAGATGACATTCGGTTACATCACGCTGGAAGAGGGTGCTGTTTTACCTGAGCATAATCATTTTCATGAACAATGGACACATTTGCTGGAAGGCAGCCTGGAATTTACCCTTGATGGAGAAACCCAGGTGATGACCCCTGGAATCAGCGTTTTCATTCCATCTGATGCCAGGCATAGTGCAAAAGCAATCACACGTGTCAAATTGATTGATGCTTTCCTGCCCGCAAGAGAAGATTTCAAAACACTCGAACCTTGGCTTATGGTTCAGGATCAGGAAGCCTGATCTGTTCTTGACAGCCTTGGCCCCATAATGGCAGTTCATCTCAAGCAATTCCTTGAACACCGTGCCTGGAGAGCAACCGGTATTTACTTTGCGCTCTGTGGTTTTTTCTTTGGTACATGGGCTTCCTTCATTCCTTACGTTATGGAGAAACATAACCTTGATGAAGCAGAACTCGGGTTACTCCTTTTATGCATTCCTATTGGTACATTGATAGCAAATCCACTTTCTGTTTTTATTATTTCAAAATGGGGAGCTGCTAAATCAACGTGGATATTTATCGTGCTCATGGGCCTCACGTTTTCAATTCCAGTTGTATCACCAAATCTTTATTTTGTAGCACTCGGATTGATCCTCGGTGGAGCTTCGTTTGCAGTTGGAAATATTGCAATGAATACCTGCGCTTTTGATCTCATTGATACTTCAGGTCTTTCCTTGATGTCAGCATGTCATGGGATGTGGAGTCTTGGTGCTATGTTGGGTGCTTTGTTTTCCGGACCATCCGTCATATTCATGGACGGTCTAGATGTGTCATGGATTAATCCACACCTGGTTTATGAAATGAGTTTTCTCATTTTGACCATAGCATTGGCAATTGTCATCAAAAAGGATTTACTTGAAATACATGAGAACTGGGAAAGGAATAAACATCCAGGTAATGCGGGGGTATTTAAATTCAGACCAAATAGGGCACTCTGGTTATTGATCACCATTTGTTTGTGCACATATTTGACAGAAGGGACGATGGCTGATTGGTCGGCTGTGTATTTAAAAGATGTGGCAAAGGCACCGGAAATTATAGTGGGGTGGGGGTTTGGCGTGTATGCATTTTTTATGGCAGCAGGTCGTTTCGCAGGGGACATTTTTATTTCAAAACATGGCCACATTAAAGTCTTAAGGATAGGAGGACAATTTGTGGTGGTTGGAATGGCGATGGTTATTATTTCTGCGAATCCATGGTGGGTGTTTCCAGGCTTTATGTTAATTGGATTAGGAATTTCAGTTGCATCCCCAATCCTTTATGGTGAAGCTGCTAAGGTTCCTGGCTTGCCTCCAGGTGCAGGACTAGCTACCCTTAATACGTTTGCAATGGCTGCATTTCTAGGTGGACCTGTATTGATAGGATTTATAGCCAAAGCTTTAGACTTAAGAATCGCTTTCATGTTTGTTGCGGCTGCAGCCGTTTTGTGGGTATTGCAGACCTATGCAATTGGAAGAAGAAAAGAAGTTTCCTGAAATTGTGATGTTGATAAATTTGACAATTAAAAAGAGGAATCGAAATATAAATTGTTTGAATTTGGAATTGAAAATCAAGCGAGTATCGATTGACTTCCTTTCAAAGAAAGGCGAGGATTCTAAGACCTAATTTTCAAAAAACGTGTGCCACACCTAGGTGTGGCACACGTTTTTTGAAAAATGGCGATGAAAACAGAGCTGTTTTATACAGAGCATTAACCTGTTTAATTGACAGATAATGAATGCAATATCCTTACCTAAGAACTAATATTTCCTTAAAATTCATGTAAAGTATAGCATCCCAGCCTCGGGTTTTTACGATGCCAAAATTTCCTTCTAAGCAAATGACAATTTCGGCCATACCCGATACAGAATGTAGCTGGAAAGAAATCCAATTCCGAATGAGATAACAGTATTTACCAGGTCACTATATATCCAATATCCCAGCCCAAATAAAAACCCATACACCATGAGACATCCCAAAGCCATCGCACCCAGTTCAAGCAACATGCCGGATCCTTGTTTTTCAGGTGCAGCAATAGTTGGATTTTTTCTTAACCAACCATCCCAGCCAAAATGATGTGGTCTCACTTGAGTATAAAATTTTCTTAATACCTCATCTGATTCAGGCTTTGTCATTAGGGTTATCGCTATCCAGCCAATTGTTGTGATGATCACACCTATTACTAATTTTTCATGCGATACCAACTCTCCTTTATAAATAAGTTCAAAATAGACTGCGACCAAAAAACTGATGATCATGCCGGATATTTCAGACCACGCATTGATTCTGTACCAGAACCAACGAAGAATAAAAATCAAACCTGTGCCTGCGCCTATCTGGAGCAATATGTTAAACGCTTGAAGAGCACTCGTGAGCTGTGTGGCAACTAACGATGCAAGGATCATTAATCCCAGCGTAGTCCACCTGGCAATGTTAACCAGCTCTTTGTCGTCTGCAGTAGGATTGATAAATCGCCCATAAAAATCATTGATGATATAGGATGAACCCCAATTGAGATGTGTTGCTATAGTTGACATGAAAGCAGCTATCAACGCAGCTACGACAAGGCCTAACAATCCTGTTGGAAGAAATGAAATCATTGCCGGAAAGGCAAGGTCGTCTTTGATGATTGATGGATCCACATGTGGGAATTGTTTTGCGATATCCGCAGTAGTTGGAAAGATGATCATCGAGCATAACGCAATGATGATCCACGGCCATGGACGAAGTGCATAATGGGTAACATTGAACAGCAGGGTTGCACCCATCGCATGACGTTCATTTTTTGCTGCCAGCATTCTTTGTGCAATATATCCACCACCACCAGGCTCAGCTCCGGGATACCAGCTACTCCACCATTGTACAGCTAAAGGAATAAGAAAAATGGGTACCCAGGATGCAGCATCACTCCAGTCAGGGAAAACAGACATTGCGTTTTGAACTTCAGGTTTTGAAAGAAGTATTCCCAGGCCACCAATCTCAGGAAGATTCACGATATAAATGGCTGCCGCCACCATGCCGATCATTGCCAGTATAAATTGGAAAGCATCTGTAAATAATACCCCTTTAAATCCACCTACCATCGTGTAAGCAACTGTAATGACGCTTGAGATCAAAAGGGTTTGCCAAGGATCCATTCCAAGGAGAACATCGCCGATTTTGATGGCAGCGAGGCACACAGTAGCCATGATCATTACATTGAAGAAAAGACCCAGGTAAATGGCCCTAAAGCCACGAAGAAAGGATGCAGGCTTTCCACCATATCGCATTTCATAAAATTCAAGGTCTGTGAGAATTCCGGTCCTTCGCCAGAGTTTGGCGTAGACAAAGACTGTCATCATGCCGGTCAATAGAAAAGCCCACCATACCCAATTGCCACCAACTCCATTATTGCGTACAATATCTGTAACCAGGTTAGGGGTATCCGCAGAAAAGGTCGTAGCGACCATCGAAATACCCAATAACCACCAGGGCATATTCCTTCCGCTCAAGAAGAACTCAGCTACACTACTCCCTGATTTTCTCGCGACCATCAGCCCGATCAGAAGTGAGATGATAAAATACGCCGCAATGATTCCCCAATCAAGTCCCTGTAAGGCCATATGAAGTCGATATAGTGGTTTTCGAAAGGGAAAAGATCGACATTTTTCATCATTTCAGCTATCAGCTATCAGCTGTCAGCTGTCAGTCATCCTCACAACTCACAACTCACCACTCACCTTTTCGATTCACGTGTGACGACTCATGATAATTGGCTATCAGCTTCCAGCTACCAGCTTCCAGATTCACTGCTCACTGCTCACTTTTTCGATTCAAGCCTGACGACTCACGATTCCATGGGCCTCGCCCATGGCTTCATTCTTCACTTTATCCCTACATTTGCGGCATGTTTACGATTGATTATAAATTAAAGTTTGCCATCATCGCCATCGGTATCCTCGGGGGACTAGCCTTGATGTTTACTGCCGGTTTCTGGTATGGCTTCCCATTTTTGCTGATTGGTATTGGATTCCTGGTATCCTACATTTTGCTGGGAACCGTCCAATCTGCGGCCGTGATGTTGGAGAAAATGAAGTTCGTCGAAGCTGAAGAACGCCTTAAATGGACGATAAAGCCTAATTGGCTTTATGTGACCAACCGGGCCTTCTATTATATCATGAAAGGAAGCATTGCAGCTAATTTGAACCGTCCTGATGAGGCTGAAGGCTATTTTGAAAAAGCCAAAGACTTAAAACTGCCTTCCGACAATGAGCGTGCCCTGGTATACCTCCAATTGGCCAATATCAAGGCAAATCAAGGGAAATGGACCCAGGCTAAAACCTATTTTCACCAGGTCAAGAAGTTCAATATTTCCGAAGGAATGCTCAAGGAGCAGGTGAAACAGTTCGAAAAAGCACTCGGGCAAAGCGGAAATATGGTCCATTTGAGGTCCGGACAAGCCATGCAGCCCGGTGGAAAGCGCCGCAGACCTAAAATGCGATAGAAATATCTTTTCCCTCCAACTACCTATGGATTTGCAAAAAACCTATCTTTGCGCTCCATTTTAATAAAAAAGTTCTTTGGGAGATGGACGTATTGGCACCGTTCAGGATACCGGCAGCGGCCTTAAAGGCGGATGAGGCTTCCTACGAATGGAAACTTGGACCAGATTTCCTCAGCATTTTTGATGCTGAGCATGAAGGGATTACAGGCCAGTTTTTGGTGAATATGGAACTTCATCGTGAAGGAGGGATTTTAAACCTTGATTTTTTAATCGAAGGATTTATAGATACCACCTGTGACCGATGTTCCGTAGCCATAAAGCTACCTGTAGAGTCTGAATTTCAGATGATTATCAAACCAGGTGACCCCGCAGACAGCACGGATGAAGTAATCTTTGTCAGTACTGACGCTAATGAATTGAATGTAGGGCAACACATTTATGATTTCATTCTGCTTTCGGTTCCAATCAGCCATCGGATCCCGGATTGTGAGAGTCTTGAAAATCCACCTTGTGATATGTCAATTCTTTCCTATCTCTCTGAAAACCAAATAAATGAAGAAACCCTTAAGGATAAAGATTCCCCTTGGGACGATTTGAAAAAAGTAATTGACAATTGACGTTTATAGCATTAAACGTTTAGAATTTAATAATAAACTGATAGCTGACAGCTGATCGTTGACAGCTCAAAACTGAGTAAAAATGGCACATCCTAAGAGTCGTATGTCCAAGCAGCGTAAACACAAGCGCCGCACACATTATAAAGCTACCGCTCCACACATTGCGATTTGCGTGGAAACAGGCGAACCACACGTTTGGCACAAAGCTTATGAGCATAACGGACACCTTTTTTACAAGGGTCAGATGCTCGTGAAAACACCGGGGCTGGAGGATTAATCCGGTCATTAAGCATCATATATACGCTGAGGCTCCCCGGTCATTGATGATCAGGGAGCCTTCGCTGTTTTAGCTCTACCCATTCTACACATAAAATACCTTTTATGAAAAAAGCAATTCTTACGCCTAATGCCCCGGCACCGATCGGGCCTTACAGCCAGGCTATCCAGGCAGGCAATACACTTTATATCTCTGGTCAAATTGCAATCGTCCCTTCTACAGGAGATCTGCTTACTTCAAACATTGAAGAGGAAACCGACCAGGTATTAAAGAATATCGGAGCCATTCTGAATGAAGCGAATCTTGCATTTAAAGACATAGTGAGCTGTACAGTTTTTGTGAAGGACATGGAATTATTCAGCCGTATAAACTTGGTCTATGCAAAATATTTCCAGGAAGGAACACCCCCAGCCAGGGCTTTGGTCCAGGTAAGTGATCTTCCAAAACATGTCAATATTGAAATTTCAGCCATTGCCCATATTTCCTAACGCACCCTTATCATGAGCAACCATTTGAAGCCAACGAGAAAACAAGTTCTTTCAGGAATGCAACCCACAGGTAGCCTGCACCTCGGCAGATATTTTGGAGCTATTCAGAATTGGGTCAAATTGCAGGAATCCTATGATTGTATATACAGCATTGTGGATTATCACGCAATGACCATGCCTTTTGATCCGAAAAGGTTGAGAGAACAAGTTTGGGAACTAGCGTATGATATCATGGCGGTTGGCGTTGAACCGGAAAATATTTTCATCCAGTCCATGATTCCGGAGCATGCGGAGTTAGCATGGATATTCAACTGTGTGAGTTCTTATGGAGAAGTTTCAAGAATGACACAGTTTAAGGACAAGAGCCAGCAGATTAACGAAAAG
>DASXWI010000114.1:0-2261 GCA_036503755.1 Saprospiraceae bacterium
GGGTCTCCTCCTGCCAATATTAATGCTCCGGAATTCCCGAATATTCCTCATGATCCTAATAATCCCGGTTTCCTAGAAAATTTTGCGCAGGCAAATTTACCGGATGGATTATATACTGTCAGACTTGTAGATGCAAACACAGGATGCTTTTCACTTGATACTATATCAGTACAAAACAATCAGGTATTTCCGAAACCTGTTATAACTGAAATTGCTCCTGTTACAAACTGTTTACCATTGGGCACTCCTAATGGAGTTGCTCGCGCCTTGGTAGATGGCACCTTTGTCGGGTATGAGTTTGAATGGTTTGAAGGTACAATTCCAGCAGGCTCACCTATCTATGTTGGACCTGAGTACGGAGAACTGCAACCTGATCCGTTCACGTACGTGGTACGTGCAACCAATTTGATTACTGGATGTAGCGATAGTACTGTAACGGTTATTTCAAATCGTCCTTTGCCTGTACCTGCTCCTGATATAACAATACTGTCTCACATGACAAGTTGTGCACCAGTTGCCCCGAATGGTGCATTAAGTGCATCTGTTGGTGGCAACATCGCTGGTTATATTTTTAATTGGTATGACGGAGCTGTGACACCTCCGCTTCCTGCACCCAATTTCATTGGACCAATGTATGACAGTCTTGATGCCAGAATCTATTCAGTATCTGCCATTAACAGGATTACAGGTTGTATTTCACCGGTTACAACCGCAGAGATTCTGCCGCAGCCTGAATATCCTGATATTGATTTTAATCTTGTAAGAGCCATTTGTGGGCAAAATAATGGGTCTATTGCGTTGATTATTACCAGCGACATAGCAATTAACTCGATTGTTTGGTACAATGGTTTTGACACTCCGAACGGAAATGAAATAGCAGGGGCTGAGGGACCCAACCTGAGTGAAGCACTTGCCGGAGATTACTCTGTATTGGTGACTACTATTCTCGGTTGTCAATCAGATAAGGACATACTACTTGATACGGAAATTCATCCATACAATGGTATTTCACGCGGAAGCACACCTGGGCAAAACGATTACTTCCACATTGATTGTATTGATAACTTCCCTCAAAATGTTGTGAAGATTTTCAACCGTGCCGGAACACTTGTCTATGAAGGCCACGGCTATGATAACGCAGCTACACTCTTTGATGGAAAATCGAATAAAGGTGTTAGTCCAATGGGTACAAATCTCCCTGACGGAACGTATTTTTACGTTATTGATAAACGAAATGGATCGAAGCCATTAGCAGGATATCTTGAAATTGTAGAATAATGGGTATTACCAAGAAAATATTTTCCGCCCTCTGTGTATTCTTCCTGGTGTGCATATGCGCGAAGAATTCGTATAGCCAACAGTACCCGGTATTCACACAATACTATTTCAATGAATTGGTGATTAACCCCGCTTTTGCCGGGGCTCACGTCCAGTTAAGCTTAACTTCAACCTATCGTAACCAATGGGTCAATTTTCCGGGGGCACCCCGAACGATTTCAGTTAGCGGGCACACCGCTCTTTACAACGGAAAAATGGGACTCGGTCTTCTGGTAAACCATGACGAGATTGGAAGCTACGGCAACCAAAATGTATATGGTTACTATTCGTATAAAATCCATTTCAGAGACGCTACGCTATCGATGGGTTTACAGGCAGGTTTCAATTTTATTGGCGTTGATTTTAGTAAGCTTGATTTACAAGACCCAAATGACCCCTCTTTTATTCCGATAAATGAATTCAAGCCTAATTTTGGAACAGGTGTTTACTACAACCGAAAAAATTTCTTCGTTGGCTTTTCCATTCCTTTTATCCTCAATAGTGATTTATCATCCGATATTGAAACGAGTGTAGCAAATATTCAGGAGGCACGATATTACTTTTTAAGGGGTGGCAGCATTTTTCCTATTAATCCAAAAGAAACAGTAAAGCTTAATCCCTCGTTTCTTGTAAGAGCTCAGGAAGGCCAACCCTTGAGCATGGATCTCAACTTAGGAATTGTCATTCATGATGTTCTAAGCACAGGAGTTTCGTGGAGAAGTGGTGATGCTCTTATGCAATTTATTGACCTGAAATTAAGTGAGAAATTTCACTTTGCTTACTCGTATGACTGGACGAGTTCTGATATTAATAAGTTCTCTAATGGATCGCATGAATTCATGCTAAACTACCGGGCTAAGATTACAACAATCCATAAAGAACTGAACTGCCCAACGTACTATCACTACAGATAAGCGAATACCAAAGTCAATTACCTAATTATT
>DASXWI010000115.1:0-2427 GCA_036503755.1 Saprospiraceae bacterium
TGGTGTAATACTCATGTCTGTTGAATAAGGAAAAGGCCTGATGCCTCTGCCTGTATTTTCTTCCTTGTTGGAATACGTTCCAATACCTCTGCGGTCCGTACCAATATCGCCTGGTCGTGTAGTAGTAACCAACGCAAAAAAATCACTCCAGCCTTCACTCATCCCATAAGATTCTTCAGCATCACCAGTGATGGCTCCAGGTGTGAGGCATCCACTATTACCGGGACCACTAGTCAATCTATTGGAAATACCGTGAGCATATTCATGTGCAATGATTGTATTATCCAACGAACCATCACGAAGCAATGGACCACCAGTTGGTTCTGGCGCAACAAAAGAAGCCACCACTCCTGTGCCGACTTCAAGGCGTATCCGCTGACAATCTGCACTGCTGATCATCACAGACGGGATAACTACTTCATCCGAACCTTCTCCTTCTCCCATGGGGATGACTACATCTTCAAAGTTGCAGATGATCGCACCAATAGCACCAGCTTCTTGTGCATAAAATATTTTCAAGCCAAAATCACATACTCCACGATCGATCAACGCAATCTTTCCTTCTAGCTCAGGTTGATTGGTGACAGGATTGCATGCGAGTGTCGGATCAAAACTTCCATCATCGATGATCACTATCTCACCCGTCACAGGTGTTGTTGTTATCTCAGGTCCAAATACTGGCAAGCCTGTTAATACTTTTCCAGCTATCCCTTCGGGTTCAAGGACCTCCAGGAATTTACTGTTGTTGTCTCTATCCCAGGTAAACATCCGCATACGGCCATTCACACCATCCGGTGTAATGCCGAAATCTGCATTGTTGATGCAATCCACATCATTGTTGGACTGGACACCACAATCCACCGGATCAAGATCACCAAACTGTGCCTGGGCTTCTAAGTAATCACCATCTGCGCCTTGTCCTGTGTAATTGAATTCCTGGAAATTACCTGCGGCTTCATCAAATCCATAGTGATAAGAGAAGTCATGCATAATATTGCTCCAATAAAAAAGATTGGTCACTGCAACACCCTGGTTTTCGACCGGTTCATTGTCTTCATCAAATGGAAAATTGAAAATGAGCGCACCACCGCCATCGATATCCGTATCCGGAACATAATCCCAGTTACGATCCGGAAAGGCATGAACATTATTACCTCTTGTATCCGTATGGTCAGCACCTGCAATCCCATCATCGTCATGCCATCCTAGTGGAGAGGCTACAGGATCATCCACCCCAGTCACTACCTGGAATGCTCCATGACTCGGACTTCCTACGGGAACAGGTAGGACATGATAAGTACCATTGTTTCCAAATGGAGATGTTGAAAGCAATGATGGGATCAGTAATTCATCATTGCAGTTGTCAGTTTGCTCAAGGTAACCATGTTCAAATTTGCAATTGAGGGTCATGGCATCATTCGTGATCGATGCACCACTAACAGCGTCTACAAAACAGGTATAAGATTTACCATGACCAACAGGTTCGAGATATAAAGTATAAACTAATTGATAATCGCCTTTTTCAGTGAGGAGATAACCCATATTCACTGGGATATCGTGGAGGCTGATGTCAGTTTGGGTATAAAGCGCTCCTCCATGTTCCATCGCTTTAATAAAATCAGGAACTGCACGTGAGGATTTTCCAAGTGATGATGCAGCTGCAAGTATAGATTGTGCTGCCGTAATCACAGGTTCTTTTCGGTTAGGTTGTATGCCATCCAATTTCCGTAGGCGATGATTTACACTTGAAATTTTACCATCATACTGCATTGCCAGGTTGATACCAGTGCCGAGGACTTCAATTCCGTCAATGACCTGTACAGCATTGATGTGTCTCACTTGGTTGTGCCCGGTCAGATATTGACTCTTGATGTGCAGATCTCCAATGGATTGTTTCTGCAGGCCATATTTTTCTTCAATATGCCGATAGACTTGCTGTAGCAAATCCATGGATTGTCCGAATGAAAGGGAGAGGAAACCAAACGTCAGAAAAAAAACTGTCTTATACAGTCGTAGTGTTTTCATAGCAGGGAGGATAGCTTAAAGTGGTTCAAAATTAAACAAACCCGCTTACTCTTTTGGTTGGAGGCTTGATTCTTGGCTATCTTGGCAGTCTATATGACAAAAAAAGGAAGCCAGGTCATTATCGGAAGGCACACAGTGCTTGAAGCGCTGGATAGTGGGCAGACCATTGATAAGGTCTTGTTGGACAGGCTCGCCAGCTTTCCGGAAGTGGTCGAGAAGTGCAAGAAATTAGAGGTTCCTATCCAAAAAGTACCAAAGGAAAAGCTTGACAAATACGGCACGAATCACCAGGGTGTTGCGGCTTTTAGGTCACAAGTAGAGTATACTAACCTTGAAGATCTTGTCCCTCATCTCTTTGAGACAGGTGCTGTCCCTTTGCTGATGATGCTTGACAGAGTCACA
>DASXWI010000116.1:0-1740 GCA_036503755.1 Saprospiraceae bacterium
CAGATTTGTCCTTCAGAAACGAAAGTGCTGCTGAAGGATTCGCCGAGGCGATCAGCACGGAGCGTTCCTCAAAAGAGCCACGCATCTCAATGGTCTCCGGAGGATCTGTAAAGAAGTAATCAGCATGTGACTTAAACCACCGTGTAGCTCCATAAATGTGCTGCTTAGGTTCATAGTGCGATGAATAGCTTGCGGTTCCATAAAAGACGGTCCATTCCTGCATGGCCGCAGATGAAGCAACATTATAAATATAAGTACCTGACCGGCTATCCGGTGCATGATTGAATTTTTCAATGAGAGATCCGTCCTCAGTGCGCGCCTCTATAGTATAATTTTCGTCTTCGGTAATAGCAATTTTTTCATACGCCAGCGGATCGACACGTACGCTTTCACCGGCTACGTTTACCGTAACGGGTATCGATAAGCCATTATAGACAATCACGTCGGCCTTGTTGATGGAATGACCGGCAAATAAGGCCAGTCCTATAACTGAAGCGGCCACACCAAATCTTGCAATAGACGGAAGTATTCCATCACCTGAGAAAAATCTGTCGCGTAAACTCAGCTTACTCTGTAATATACTTTCAGCGCCGCTTAACAGGGTGGGATACTCGCAAGATATTTTGGCCGCAGCAGGCGGAGAACCAGGACTACTGGCATTCACACGACTCTCAACAAGTTTTTCTTCTGTAAGAATGAGTTCTTCGAGCGCAGCATCTCTTAGCCTTTCTAAGCGGTTGATGGCCAGGTCTGCCCACCCATCGACAACTTGTATCCAGTTATTGATGTTCTCTGCAGTGGCGTAGCCTAGTTTAAATTCTTCCAGGAGCGATGCCCAATCCTTAGCCTTCATCCTTTCCAGAACCGCTGGCCCCGGATCTACATTCGATGTATTTGAATAAACCGTCTTGAGGGCATCGGTAACATTGCCGGCGGCCCTGAGTAGTCTACTCATTTCAGACGAAGAGACTCTTCCGTCCACAAGGACTATGTGAAGGGTATTATTAAATACTCTCCTGCTGTCGTTGATGATGGCAATGGAATGTTCCGAATAATGTATAAGCGTTGACAAGCCTTTCAGGTAATCAACCCATACCCGGCCGAAATCTTCCGCTATCCTTACATGAAGCGATCTTAGACCCTTGTTGAATTCCAGAAATTTATTCTGATGACCCGTTACCACCTCTTTGAGTTGTGCGATCACTGACGGCAGATCCTTTCTTTTTAATTCCCTGCCTTCATGAAGTATCACGCCGCCAGGAGCATCCCATTGTTTATCATACAATGCCTGGAGCATGAGCAGTTCTTCGTTTTTATTTTCATACATCGCAAGGTCCTGCTTCAATGACTCCGGATACAGGTTTTTGATTTTCTCCGAAATCTCATCCGCACTGAACGTCGTCGTATAAAGTTCATCAACTGATTTTACACTTCTGGTGAGTAATTGTTTGAGGTAAAACCCTCTGTATTTGGCGTCAAAGAAAACCTTGTTATATTCTTGATCGATCTCTGACAACGCATCTTCGTTTGAAATCTCCATCAGCTGCTTGTCCTTGACATCAACATCCTTGAACAGATGTTTTGTCATCCTCCGTTTTAATGCCTCCGGATCTTTAAACAATATCCATGAGCTGCGTTCATCCGATGGCGCATAGATGTAGGTGCGTTTTGCATTCTCCTCCCTTTCAAATCCAGAAGGGTGAGTCGACCACATTTTAGGCGGTGTGGCAAGATGCTTTT
>DASXWI010000117.1:0-1619 GCA_036503755.1 Saprospiraceae bacterium
CCGATATATACCTCCTCGTTAGAGATTTGATTCTGCCGTCCAGCTCCAAATCCTAACACTGTATTTCTCATTCCTATCGTGTTGTGATGTGCTGCATATCTTCCCAAAGCAACATTCTCACCACCTTCCGTATTATAACGCAATGACAAAGAACCAATCGATGTATTCTCAGAGCCAGTCGTATTATTATGTCCGGATTCAAATCCGACAGCAGTATTCATATACCCCGTCGTCGTTGATCTCAAGGTAGTTGCACCCAACGCTGTGTTACCCCCACCGTCTGTATTGTCACGCAACGCCTGGTTTCCCACGGCTGTATTATAAGCACCAGTTCCCGCAGCCATCAGGGATTGAACACCAAGACCTGTATTGTATGACACTGTATTATTGAGTCCAGCTTCATATCCAAGGAATAGATCATCATTGTCAATCCTTCCTGCACCAACATTATTGATTTTAAAATTCAACGGCTGATCATCTGTGGTGCCAAGAAAATGTACTCCATCCTCTGTACCACTATTGCCATACATTTTCCATCCATCTTCATCCGCTAATCGTACCCAGCCAATCCCGGTATAGTAATAGATACCAGGTGTTCCATCTGTCTGGTAAACTACAAGTGAAATAGGTGGATCTACAATACTTCCTCGTTGTGAAGCATCCATGCGTGGTATCAACAATCCTTTCGTAGAGGATTTTATATCCAACATAGCCTTTGCATTGGGCAAGGATTGATCCTCATTGATTCCTACCTGGGCCCTGGCTAGAGATGCAGTAACACAAAAGCATACAAAAAAAAGAATACGGATTTTCATTGGTTATGGTTTTAATAGGTTTATAAATAAAGGCAGGCTAATTGATGATCTAAACCTTTCCCATTTTTGGATTCAATATTAATTGCACTTCAAAGGACTCTTAATGCTGAGTTTATGAACAGCGCATTCTGGTTTAGCAGTGGGGAGATGGCTAGGTTTAGAACTAGACTGAAAAATGCTTCTAATACTTGTCTTTTGAAATCGCCTGGACGTTGGAACGATGATGCCAGAGGTAAGCCTGATTTCACCAGATGCACGGTTTAGTTCTTCTACCTCATTGTGATTGATCAGGTAGGATCGGTGACAGCGAATGAATCTTGTGTTACAAATTTCATCTGTCCAGGATTTCAACGTGCGGCTTACATAATACTGCTGACCATCTGTCAAATAAATCCGGGTGTAATTGCTTTCGGCTTTGAAAAAAAGAACTCTGGAAAGAGCTATCCTGATCAATCTCCCGAGGTGAAAAACGCGAATTGATTTTTCACTTTGGATAAGTGTTGGTTGAAGCTTGAGCACCTCTGCTTCAAGTATGCGAATCCTATCTAATGCTGAACGCAAAGTATCAATGGGGTCAGAAGAAGGCAGCATAAATATGGATGATTTCATTTTCCCATTTTTAAAGTGATCAATACATTTCCTATAATTTCAAATTCAGAATTCCATTGCTTGAAGCACGGCTGACATTTCTGATTTACAAAAGGGCTTTGTCAATATCCTGATCTGATGATGAAGTCCTTCAAACTTCATATGCGAGTGTCCATGCGCAGTAACCAAAAGAAATTGACTTCTCAATCCCTTCAG
>DASXWI010000118.1:0-4043 GCA_036503755.1 Saprospiraceae bacterium
GGTGACTCTGATCCTTCTGACTTTTTCGATCACCTTGATCGTCCATATACCATTTGTTCAGCGTTGGGGGGTTGGTAAGTTGACAGCTTCCATGAGCAAGACGCTTAATACCAGGGTGTCTCTTGGAGGATTTTCGATCAATCCGATTTCTGACCTCACCTTGAAAGACATTTTTATTGCCTCACCGGAGCATCCGGAGGATACACTGATCTATGCTCTAAAACTTTCGGTGGATTACAAACGCATCTGGGATATTTTCTACAGGCGTATCACCATCAACCAGGTTGGTATTGAAAATGGATTTCTGAATATACACCGGATATCCGGGGATAGTCTGACCAATCTTGACCTGGCTTTGTTACGGATGATGCCAACGGCCAATCCCGCTAAAAGTGCTTTCGTGCTTGATCTTAAGTCATTTCACGCTTCTTCACTTGCTGTGCGCGTAGATGATGAAACGTTTGGCACCTTGATGAACATGTATGTAAACAGGGCTGATGTAAAGCTTGATACATTTGACATCACGGCAAAGCATATCGCGATATCAGATCTTGACCTTGATCAACCACAAATCAGCATCGTCAATAGACCGCCGATGGCAGAACGCGAGACCGCTGCGCCAGCAAGTACTAAACTTTGGTATCTCGATGTAGCTTTTCTTCGCCTTACTGATGGGAAGTTTTCCCTTGACAATCGCACCAAGCCTGAGGTACTTTACCCCGAAAGTCGCGGTATTGATTATGCCCATATGGTACTGGAGGACGTGGATATTGCTATGGATTCTCTTGTGATCAAAGGATGGGATTTTACAGCCAGGGATATCGACATTCATTTATTGCATCAGAATGGGTTTGAAATAAACACCATGGCTGCCAAACATGCTGCGATCACAAAAGAAGGAATCATCCTCGATGGGCTTCATATTAAAACACCGGACAGTGAAATCGATAATTCCATTTCATTGTTGTTTTCGGGATTTAAGGATTTCGGTTCTTTTGTTGATTCTGTCAAACTAGACATTCCGGATGCGAACATCAGGCTCAATATCGCAGACCTTCTTTCCATTGCCCCTGGTTTGCAGAGTGTCACATTTTTCAAAGAAAATGAAGATGATGATTTCATTCTGCAAGGAAAGGTTACAGGCCATGTGAATCGCTTGCGGATAAAAAATATGAATGTGGGCCTGGGGGATATCAGCATGACAGGAGATTTCAGGTCCAGGGATCTTGCAGTGGCGGGTTCACAATTGATCAGTCTCGACTTGCAGCGATCCCGGTTTAGTGCCAGGAGCCTGAAAAAGCTTTTTCCAAAAATGAATATTCCACCACAGTTGAATAAGCTGGGTAATATCAGCTTTTCAGGTAAGATTGATGGGTATCCTGATGATTTTGTAGCCTATGGAACCTTTGTCACCGAACTTGGAAACATCACACTTGACATGAACCTGGATATTGTTGAGGGTATGAAAAAAGGAAATTATTCTGGATCGATCAGCTTGAAGAATTTTGATCTCGGTGCATTCACAGAGAATCCGGATTTGGGAAGAGTAACTATGTCAGGGAGAGTGATTGAAGGAATCGGCCTGACCTCTGAATCGATCTATGCGGATGTAACTGCACAATTGTCTTCGCTCACCTACAAAGGATATGTTTATCAGAATGCCAGGGTGGATGGACAGTTGGCCGGAAAACTTTTTAATGGCACGCTGGATATCAACGATCCGAATATTGATATGCATTTCGAAGGGACAGTAAACATGATGGATAGTTTGCCAAGATTTGATTTCATATCGAGGATAAACAGTATTGATTTCAGGGCATTAGGCTTGACAAAGGATTCGATAACCGTGCAAGGTGTATTTGATGTCAATATGCGTGTTGGACGATTCAATCAGATCCTTGGTAAGTTTGATGGTGAACAAATCGTTCTTATGGTTAAAGGAGTAAACTATAGCCTGGATAGTCTTCATTTTAGAGCTGAGAAAGATTCCTTAAGCGCTGACAATATCTATACCATTCAATCCGATATTGTTTCAGGTGTGATCAAAGGCGATTTTGATCCAACTTCATTGGTAGGTCAAATGCAGGATTATTTGCACAGTGTTTATCCGCGTGCCATTGATCCTCCGGCGAAACCTTCAAAACCATTGGGCACCCAACGATTGAGTTGGGACCTGTTAGTTCATGACAGCAAGCATTGGACTGATCTGGCCGGAGTGCAATCGCTAAGAGTGAAAAGAGCTTCACTTAAAGGAAGCCTTGATATGCAAGAGCAAAAAACAATTGGTGAAATACGGCTTCCTGAAATTCACTACGAAAATTCAAGTGCATACGAGGTAACGGTGGCATTTGCAGAGTCAAAGGGCAAGATGGATGTGGATCTCGAATTGGTAGCGGCTGACTTTAAAGAAAGTATGTTCTTCGAAGATGTCTTTGTCACAGCCTCCGCCACAGATGACAGCGTCAATATCAATTTCAAAACGGATCAATTGGCGGATATCATTGAAGAGCTCGACCTGGATGTCAGTGCAAAACCAGATGGTGGAAATTGGGCCATATCTTTTCATCCGAATAAACTAGGCATGTTGGGTGGTGATTGGCAAATCCCTGCTGGCAATAAAGTGGACATCCGGAAAGGGGAATTTGAGATTCAGAATTTTGAATTGTTTTCCGAAACACGAAAAATCGTCCTGGATGATATCAATTACAAAGGACTGGAAGCGTATATATCCGGATTTGATATCAGCTATCTGAATGAATTATGGATCAATGACAAATTTGATTTTTCTGGAGAGTATACGCTTGATGCAGAGATCGATAATTTGTATGATATCCGTCAACTGGAGGTTGTCCTTAGTCTTCCCGAATTACGTGTCAATAATGTTCCATACGGAAATTTGTTACTGAATGCCATGATGAATGATCCGAAAGACTCGGTCAAGATCAACATCGCATTACAAAACAAAGAAACATCTCTTACAGGTAAAGGAGCTTACCTGCCACCCATCAAATCAATTCCGGAAGCAAACCGTAACTACTTGAGAATGGATCTTATCGCCAAGGAATTTCCACTTGATTTCCTTGAGTTTCTTCTTGGAAGCAATATCAGGGATACAGAAGGATCTGTCGATATGACTTTGAGCCTGAAAGGAAAAGCAAATGCGCTGAATCCGAATGGCAAAGGCATCGTGTATAACGGCAGTACGACGATTGATTATTTAGGGGCTGGGTATTCGTTTCATGAGCAGTCCTTTACGATCACCGAAACGATGATTGATCTGTCGGGAATTAAGATGTATGATGTATTGGGTAATACTGCAACTGTTCAAGGGGGAATGACTCATCGTTATCTCCGGGATCTTGGATTTGCAGCAACCTTGACTTCTGATCATATACTAGGCCTCGATGTGACTAGTGAAGAGAACAATGTGTTTTATGGAAAAGGAATAGGTTCTGTGTATGCTGTTTTTTCCGGAACAGTGGCTAACCCGAAGATGGTGATTAATAGCACCACGGCCAGGGGCACGCACATCTTTATACCACTTTCTGCAGGTAGAGCCGATACGGACAAAGACTTTGTTGTTTTCCTGGAAAATGGAATTCTTCCGGTTGTTCCTCCAACGCAAATTAATATTGGTGGTGTGGATCTGACGATGATCATGAACATCACGGAAGATGCAATCGTCGAAATTGTTTTTGATGATAATACCGGTGAAGTGCTTCGGGGCCAAGGGAATGGTACGCTTACATTGGCTACAGATCGCTTGGGTAATTTTACCATGCATGGTGATTTTACCATTGAACAGGGGGATTATTTATTTACCAACTTCAGGGTTGTTCGTAAATCATTCGAATTAGTGAAGGGAGGAACCATTCGGTGGGATGGAGATCCCCCTTGTATAATAATCATCAGCATCCAACTTTGGCAAACTCAAAATCAAGTGGTCATCATCCACATGGACACAACCAACCAATGTAAATGAGTGTGTCGGTGGAACAGACCAAATGACCGTAAATATCACCGGTGGTTCAGGTACAATTACC
>DASXWI010000119.1:0-5081 GCA_036503755.1 Saprospiraceae bacterium
TTCGAAGAAGTGCAGCGCTCCAATATGAGTAAGGTCTGTGAAGATTATTCGACCGCAGAAGAGACCATTGCTTTTTATAGAGAAAAAGATGGCACGCAAGGTTTCATCCAGGAAAGCCATTCCGGTTACCTTGTTTATCGAACTACAGATAAGAAGGTTTTGAAGTCAGTGAATTATTCACCTGCGGACCTGGAGAAAATCCTTAGATAGCTTTCAGCTTTCAGCTATCAGCTGTCAGCTATCGGTAGTGTGAGAGGTGAGTGAGGAGTATTTTTTCTGGAAGCAGGAAGCTGGTAGCTCGAAGCTTAAATCGTGAGTCGTCAGTCGTGAGTCGTCAGTATTATTTTCTTGGAGCTGGAATCAAGTAGCTCGTAACTTAAATCGTGAATGGTGAGTATTTTTTTCTGGTAGCTGGAAGCTGGTAGCTCGAAGCTTTGACTAATCTGTCGATTCAAAAGTTGAATCTGTGAAACAGATCCTGATAGCTGATAGCTGACAGCTGATAGCTTAAAGCATCTCGTAGATCCCTGCAATACCTTGCCCTCCTCCTACACACGCAGTGACCATCCCGTATTTCTGTCCCCTGCGTTTCATTTCATTAAAGAGTTGTGTGGACAGTTTGGCTCCGGTACATCCGAGTGGATGGCCAAGAGCGATTGCACCTCCATTGACGTTTACGATTTCAGGATCAAGACCTGCAATGCGAATTACGGCAAGTGCTTGTGTTGCAAAAGCTTCATTCAATTCGATCAAGTTGATGTCATTGAGTTGAAGGCCTGCTTGTTTTAATGCTTTAGGAATGGCTGCACATGGTCCAATACCCATGTACAAGGGATCAACGCCTGCGACACTACATGAAACAAGTCGTGCAATCGGTTCGAGATTTAGTTCTTTCACTAGAGCTTCACTCATTACCAATGTAAAGGCAGCTCCATCTGAAGTTTGTGAAGAATTCCCGGCTGTAACGATGCCACCTTGCTTGAAGACTGGTTTTAATTTCCCTAATGCTTCAATCGAAGTATCTCTGCGTACTCCTTCATCTGTATCAACTACAGTAACAGATTTCTTCTTTTTACCATCTGCAAAATCAAAATGTTCAACAGATATCGGTACAATTTCATCTTTGAAATATCCTTTGTCGATTGCATTGGAAGCCAATACGTGTGATCGAAGCGCGAAAGCATCAGCATCTTCACGATTCACATTATATTTTCCGGCAACAGCCTCTGCTGTGGCTCCCATACTGGCAAGGTAATCAGGCGTAGAGGAGGCTACTTTATAGCTGGGAGCAAATTTATAACCGGTCATTGGGATCATGCTCATGCTCTCTGTACCTCCAGCAATATAACACTGTCCCATACCGGCCTTTATCTTAGCAACCGCGATGGATATACTTTCAAGACCTGAGGCACAGTATCGATTGATCGTCATACCAGGCACCTCATGCCCAAGTGCCCGCATGGAAATCTGTCTACCAATTTGCAAACCTTGCTCTCCTTCAGGATTTGCACAACCCACGATGACATCATCTATTCTCGTGGGATCCAATTGAGGTACTTGAGCCATCAGATGCCTGATGATATCTACTGCCAGGTCATCAGAACGATACGTACTGAATCCACCACGACCTGCTTTTCCTACTGCGCTTCTATATGCTTTTACGATGTAAGCCATCTGTGGTTAATTGTTTAACTGTTTAAATGGTTAACTGGTTTTCAGCTCTCAGCTGTCAGCTGTCAGGTTAATTTTTCACTCTTCATTCTTCATTCTTCATTTTTCCCCATGCCCCATGCCCTATGCCCTTAGTTTCTAAGCGGTTTATTATTCTCCAGCATATACTGTATCCTTTCCTGCGTTTTTTGTTCACCACATAAAGAAAGAAATGCTTCGCGTTCCAGATCAAGTAGGTATTGTTCGGTTACTTGTTGTGTTCCGGAAAGGTCTCCACCACATAATACCCAGGCAAGTTTATGTACGATCTTGATATCATGATCCGAACCGTATGCGCCAAGCCTGAATTCATTTGCAAATGCATACAAGGATGCAAGACCTTGTTGCCCCAGGACTGTAATATCTTTTTTTGGGATTGGTGTTACATATCTGGGACTCAGTTCCAACACTTTCTTTTTCGCTTCTGCAATGCCATGGGAAAGATTCATGATCACTTGATCGCGGTAAGGTATAAGGTAGCCCAGGTCAAATGCTTCATAGGCAGAAGTGGCCACACTCGCTGTAGCTAATGTCTTACAGGTATCAATCAATTGTGGGATCTGAACATCTCCATTCTGGAAGGACGAAGAAAGACGTACAGCAAATTCCTTCGTTCCACCGCCTCCTGGAATAAGTCCAACACCCGCCTCAACTAAGCCGATGTAGGATTCTGCGGTAGCCATAACAGCATCACAATGCATCGAAAGCTCACATCCGCCTCCAAAAACATAACCTTGTGTTGTGAGAACTACAGGAACAGAAGAATATCTGCAACGCATGGAAGTTTGTTGAAAATAGTGAACCGCATTTTCAAGTTCATCCCATTCCTCCTGGAAGGCCATCATGCCTATTAGCATCAGGTTGGCACCGACTGTGAAATTGGTAGCCTGGTTGCCAATGACAAGTCCTTTCCATCCTTCTTCTTCTGCTATGCGTAGCGATTCATTCAAACCTCTTAAAATCCCTTCTCCGAGGACATTTGCTTTGCTTTTAAATTCAAAACAAAGAACACCATCCCCAATATCGTGCAGGATGGCTTCATCATTTTTATAAACGGGGGATTGATTTCTTAAGGCATGCAGATTTATTTTTCCTTCCGCTGATGGCACAGGAATATAAGCCGCTGAAACAGGATCATACATAAGTGATTTGCCGTCTTTATTGGTATAAAAGCTCTCAAATCCTTTCGCAACCATTTCTTCCACCCAAGGACTAATGGTAAGGCCTGAAGCTTTTGCATCCTCAATACCTTTTTTTACGCCAATGACATCCCAATATTCAAAGGGGCCGTAGGTCCATGCGAAACCAGCTTTGAGTGCATCATCAATTGAACTGATATGATCTGCAATCTCAGGTATACGATTACTCACATAGGCAAATAAACCGAGGAGATGTTGCTTGATGAGCTTACCACCATCATCTGTTGCGTTGTACAATGCTCTGATCCTTTTCTCAGGATCTTCTATTTGTTTGGTTAACCCGAGAGAGGGCAGGTCAATACGTGGATCTTTTTCATATTCCAGTGTTTTCAGATTGAGGGACAGGAATTCTGTTCGTCCTTTAGAATCTTTCCCTTCTCCTTTTTTATAAAAGCCTTGTCCGCTTTTGTTACCCAGAAATTTATTGTCCAGCAAAAACTGCATATACCTGGGTACATTAAAAGCAGTGGCTTGCTCATCATCAGGGCAATTTTGTTGGATGCCTTGCATCACTTTTACTCCAGTGTCATGTCCGACCAGGTCTGCAAGTCTGAACGTACCGGTGTTAGGCCTTCCTATGGCTGGACCGGTGAGTTTATCTACAATACCTATCGGTAAATTTAATTCTTCAGTAAGTTGAAAAATCTTAGCCATGCTGTATACACCAACACGGTTAGCAATAAATGCTGGTGTATCCTTGCAAACCACAGTTTGCTTTCCTAAAAAAGTTTCACCAAAATGAATTATGAAACGAATTAGTTCAGGATCTGTTTCAGCCGTAGGAATGATTTCAAGCAAACGCAGATAGCGTGGGGGATTAAAAAAATGGGTTCCTAAAAAGTGCTTCCTGAAATCATCCGATCTTCCTTCAGTCATCAGATGAATGGGAATTCCGCTTGTATTGGAACTAATGATAGATCCTGGTTTTCGAAATTGATCAACTCGTTCAAAGAGTGATTTTTTAACGTCAAGTTTTTCTACAATTACTTCGATGATCCAATCGACTTCTTTGATCTTTGGAAGATCATCCTCAAAATTTCCAGTGGTTATCCTTGATAAAAATTTCGGATGGTAAAGGGGGGCTGGTTTTTGCTTTGCCGCTAATGTCAGAGCTTGTTCGGCGACCTGGTTCCGACGTTGACCTTCGGCAGTTGAAGGCAGGTCTAACATCAGGACTTGAAATCCGGCATTAGCCAGGTGACAGGCAATTCCAGAACCCATTATTCCGGACCCGAGGACGGCAATTTTCTTGATTGTATGCATGAAAAGTAGGCAGGTGACTAAACGGTGTAAGATAAAGAATGAACAGGATAAGAATGTTTAAACAGAACCCTTGAGGAAGGGCTAAACGTCCAAAATTTCAAATGGGCAAAAGGCAAAATACCTGATTGACAGGCTTGAAATCATTAATTTTATACATTATTAATATTTGTAATATGAAAATAAACCTTTAATTTTAGGCTTTTAAAGTACAATGACCCAATCGGGTCCCGTTAGTTTTTAAAGTCATTTGAAAAAGGGAACTCATGCTTAGTCTTGATTCGTCTATAAACTCGTCTGAACAGTCCAACCAAGGAAGGGGGTGGATCGTTAGTTTAGTCACACATATACTTGTGATCATTGCCTTATGCCTTCCTATGATTGTGTTTAAAACACCACCGCCAGAACAAGAAGGATTATTAGTCAATCTTGGACTACCAGATGAAGGTCAGGGTGAAGAAACCCCAAAGGGCACAGAAAGTGAACCAACCCCAGAGCCAGAAGTTGAACCCAACAAGGAAGTGGTTAAAGAAGTAGCGAAAAAAGCTCCTGCGAAGGAAGTTACCCAGAAGAGTATCACCAGCAATGAACAGAATGAAGTGCTTGTCAGGGAATCTGAAGCAAAAAAGGCTGCTCAAGCAGATGCACAACGAAAGGCTTCTGAAGAAGCGCAGAAGCAAGCAGCATATGCAAAGACCAAAAAATCTTATGGCGATTTGCTAGGTGGAGCTGGAAAAGGAAATACGGGCAAACCCGGTAGCCAGGGTGATCCCAATGGTGATCCTAATTCGAATATCCTGGAAGGAATCAGTAATGGAAGTGGCAGGGTAGGAGGAGGACTTGGTAAGCGAGGCGTACTCTATGAACCACAAATAAGTGATAAAAGCCAGAAAACAGGGACTGTAGTTATCA
>DASXWI010000120.1:0-1926 GCA_036503755.1 Saprospiraceae bacterium
ACAAAAGAGGACTAGTGGCCAGGATGGCCAGTGCCCAAGGTAATAGAAATCGACCCATACTTTTGAATTGCAAGGCAAAGATAAAAATGTTTAATAGGGGGAATAATAACTTAGTGTTAAACCCTGACGCACAATGTTTTGCAGCAAAAGTGCTGTTTATTCCGGGTACCTTGTTGTCTCCGGGTGAAAGGTTCGCCAACTATGCCAGTATTCCTGGTAAACTGGAACCAATTTCAGTTCCCTTCCTAATGTATCCAATGGTAAACCTGATAGATAATAGTCCATCTCACCATCTGTGAGCGTGTCACGGCGAAACGTAAGTTCCTGTGCTGGTGTATGTCTTTGAAATGCAAATAAACTGCTCTTGTCCTTCGATACAACAATGGCAACAGGTATATCACCGAGCATGTCCTGTATCACACCTTTTCTTACCAACTCATTCCAGTCATAGGCCCTACTGATAGTACCGAGATCAATTCCGGCGATCCATGATTTGTCTTGCCATGAAGCGGTGTCATAACGAGTTAGCCTTCCTTCGGGGCGTCCGGATTCAAAATCACTCATATCCTCATATGCCTGTTTAAAATTGGAATCAGGTTGCATGATGAGACTATTTGGATGCAAAGAAAGCCATGTTTCCAGTGAAGCTTGAACATTTGGCAGTTCAGGCAGAATAGTTCCTTTCAATGGTCCTGCGACAGCTTCACCCGTGGCTTGTCTCCACCATGATTTTGTTGTCCGGTCTTCGAATATCGCATTGTAATGATCCATCCCTACTAATCTGAAAATTTCTTCCTGACCATTTACAGAAGGTTCGAATACTCTTCCTGAGCGACATACAGTGCAGTATGTGATCATGACCGGTTTGCCACCGATAGTATCACGGACCTGATGATGATAGCCCAAAAATTGTATTGGATATGCTTTTGCTTCACCATTCATTTCAACACCCAAAACAATCCTGTCCAGACTAATCTTACTTTGGCTTGCGGGTACTAATTGAAGTTCTTTTGGTTGATAAAACATGGTATCCGCCGCCATTTTGAAATGGGTCATGTAGGCGACAACACCTGGAATGATTAAACATAACAGTGTCAACCACCAGGCACCTTTCCATGCACTCTTTACCCCAACCAATAAAAGAATGAATAACAAACCCCGAATGATCCAACGCTTTGAATAAAGAAAATAAGCAAGATCAATCGTGTTTTGCTCCTGGCTTCCGGGCATAGGCATGATGAAATAAACATTGGCTATTTCAAATACTACTAAGAGAATAACAGCAGAATAGAATAGCTTTTTCACCAATGACAATCTGGAGTGCGAAATAAATTAGTATCAAATTTTAAACCGGTATGAAAAGCCTGCTGAGATATACCTTAATCGAGCATTATCGGTGATCCCCTGGCTGGCAGATACATCTAGCAACAAATCATTTCCAATCAAGTACGTAAGGCCTGCATCAACATACAATTCCATGGGTTCCTGGTCGCGTTGACGAGTAGCGCCATAGACTTCTCCAAAAATACCCAATCGTTTTGTGATGCTTAATCCTGTTGTAAAAGTATACGTGAAAAAAGGTTCAGGATCTTCACCATCCCAAAACAATCCTGCATTATAGCCGATGGATACGACATCAGAAACCTGATGATCAAATGCAAGTCTGAGATCTGGTGCGATGTAGGTGGATTCAAACTCATCTGATACCACTCCCGGTACACGGATATGGCCTATGAAAGACATCTTAGGTAGAATTCCCTTTTGTTCCGAAAGCCTTGCCTTGATACCTGCTGCCAGAGGCAAAAATCCATTCTGGTCCGGGTTAGGTTCCTTTTGAATCGTAATGTATTGGGTAATTAGTCTCAATTCGAAATTGTCATTAAGACCATACTTCCATAATGCCGAAGGATACGAATAAAGGAATCC
>DASXWI010000121.1:0-6106 GCA_036503755.1 Saprospiraceae bacterium
AAATTATTTATCGCCTTTAACCGGGCTGAGCAAAATGAATATCTCATGTATGATTTTAGTGGCGCTGTTGGCGATACTTTATTGTCCAATGATTGTGAAGAGGACATCATCCAATCGATCGACACCCTCTATCTGGGAACAGAGCCAAGAAAACAATTTCACCTTCCTGAATATTCCCCTAATATAGAATTCAGTACTTTAATTGAGGGTATCGGTTCAACATTCGGCTTTGGATATCATGCCTGTAACACGTACTGGAGTACTGTGCGCTATCTTAGATGTTTCTCTCAGGATGGGAACTATATCCAGATTTACCCCAATTTCGGACCCTGTGAATTTATTCTACCTGTTGATCCTGTACAGAATCCTGAATTCTCAATTTACCCAAATCCATTCACAGATGAAATTGAAATTCACTTTGCGAATGACCTCCAACAAACGCTCTCCGTCTCCATTGTAAACCTCTTTGGAGCTGTTGTCTTTGAAAAACAATTCCTGCCACAATCTTCCATTGAACACATTTCTCTTCCGGATCTTACTGCAGGGATGTACCTGATGTGTATTCGCAGCAAGGAGGGAATCTCAACACAGAAGATGATCAAGCAATAGAAATGAAGAGGGATGGTTCGAATACGCTCACTATCCGGGGAGTTGTAAATGAAAAATGAAGAGTGAAAAATGAAGAATGAAAAATAACTTTATCCCCATGAAACCATCTCGCCTCCTTTCCCTTTCTCTGATCATACTTCTCATGAATTGCTCTACCCGGACTGCAAAAGAAAAACCTGAGGAAGTTGTACAAGTCCAAACCACTGAAGCACTTAACAGGGCGACAGCCAAATACACGATGCAGGGTGTGTTGATTAAGGCTCCAAGCTTTATTGAGGAAGAACTCATCTATGATCCATCAGGTTACCTCAAGTATCACAATTCAAAATCGTGTGGCGTAGGTGCATCTTGTTTTCTTGCCAAACTGACTTACGATTCCTTAGGTCACATACGCATTATGGAATCCTACCAGGGTGGCCAACTGAGCGTATTTCAGGAGAACACTTACAATGACCGGAATGATCTCCTCACAGAATACCGCATCGAAGAAGCGGATGAAGATGCCATGGATACCACGTTGTTTAAATACATCTATTCATACGGAGCACCAGGTCAGAAATATGTGGCTTACAGACTAAACAATGGTGATACTGTCACAATGTATACCATCCAACGCAAAGGTGCTATCAAAACTACCCGTGAGGAGATCTATCCCCGTAGAAAAGAGACTTTCTATACAATCAAAGAAGAAATGTTTGATGATAAAGAACAGATCATCGAAGTTCATACTGAGACTGTCATGTCAGACTGGTACGATAGAACGAAGATTGATACTTCAACCACCCGTACACAAAATTTATACAATGCTCAAGGCCAGAAAACAAGGGAAAGATATTGGCAGGACAATGACCTGATCAAATCTGACTCCCTGATGTACGAAAACGGTATGGTCAAAAAACGATATTTGACGCATAGAGGAAAGTTCTACAAAATAGTTTATGAGCATTCTGTTGCTGATGTAGAAAGTGAGAAAGTGAGACAGTGAGACAGTGAGAAAGTAAGACAGTGAGAAAGTAAGACAGTGAGAAGTGTGTGTGTGTACCTACTCGAGATCATTGACCTTCCAAAATTAAATTGAATACTATCGGCCTTCAGGTCGTAAAACATTTACTGAGCGCAGCGAAGATTTGAATTGCCACGACTTTCAGGCCGTGGATATATAGGAGATTGTGAGGTCGCGAAAACAACCCCCAAACCCCCTTCGTACTTCGACCTGCTATCACGCATCCTTGAACTACAGCTCAGCAACCAGGGGGAATATGATTTCTACCTGCCGTCATAGCTACTCAATAGAAACAGATTTTTCAATATCGCATCGAAGTCAGAGACTTCGATGAACACCTTAAGTGTGAAACATCAGATCTCCCTTTTAGGGGGAAAGGGGGTACATGAGCGTAGATTTGAATTGCCACGGCTTTCAAGCCGTGGATGCATGTGACTGTGAGCTCATTCGTTGTGAGTTTTTTCAAACGAAACACCTTATCTCCCCATTCAGGGGAAGTATCACATGTCAAAGCATGTTTTCATACAGATTTATGAATTTCATAACATATGCCTTGAACTCTGTAATCCATTTGGATTCCTAGCCCCCACCTTTGCGCTACGAAAATATTACCAACTCAAAACCAGACAGAAATGAAAAACCGCTGCTTTGAATAGACTTACAATATCGTAAGTCTGAACCCCATCAATCCCAAATTAGCTAATGAAACCATGTTACCCCATTACTTTCCTTTGCAAAACGGACGTTTTGAGACAAAGGGAATCCACTCACCGTTATTTATACCCAAAGACATTACCTTCATCATCTTCCGACATTTTCAAGGTGGGAATCTTTAGAAGTTTTCTTCTAGTCTCCTTCGCATTGCTTTTT
Source organism: Saprospiraceae bacterium (assembly GCA_036503755.1). GTDB lineage: Bacteria > Bacteroidota > Bacteroidia > Chitinophagales > Saprospiraceae > Opimibacter. The sequence goes on from DASXWI010000121.1 coordinate 2,483, forward strand.
TCGCGATTTGATATTGTAGCTCAATCACCCGGATCACCTTGTTATGCCCATCGCTGGGAGCAAGGAGCTCATTGGACGAGCGACGGTTGTGGTGTCGATGACAATAACAATGCACCTGATCCGTTAGGCGTTGTCCATTGTGGCAATTCAGCTGATACAGAATCTGGAATTGTTGAAAACACTACGTATGATCCAGGCGTATTTGCCATTAATCCGACCAATTGTTTGGATCCTAACACCACACTACCAGTGACGGTCAATGCACCATATACAGGTCAGCGGATTTCCTGGTTTAATTTTGATGTACGTCCTTACGCGGGTGTATATGATTTTCAAACCATTGCAACCGGTAATTATGAACTGGAGTGGGCATTGTATTATTCGCTGGAAGATACTTGCGGCATTGGGACCAATGGACTATCAGGTGATTGTGCTGTATTGTCAGGAGTGATTGCCTGCGGTACGGATTTTACCGGGTGGTCTCCTCAGCCATATCTCACACCGATTTTCGACTTACCCACTAATCTATATCTGGTGGTATGGAAAAAGGGAGCAACTGATTCATCCAATGATGATTTTGATTTCACATTCAAAGCTCGTTTTGGTTGTGGTGATTTCTGCTCATTATTATTTGATGCTGCTCCGATTGTAACCTGCAACCCAGATGGATCTTATCAGGTTGTTCAACAATTAAACGGGACAAGTTCAACGGTTACTACCACCGCTACAGGTTCCACGTCGATTGTAACAGATCCATCTCCTCTGACCTTTACTACTGCAGATGCTATCCCGAATATAAATACCGGAACTGTTACTGTAACATACGCGGCTGGTGTAAATTACAATATAACCTATACTCCTTCAGGCGAAGGTCCATTTTGTTTACCGCTGACACGATCCGGAACAGCACCAAATTGTTGTACCATACCTATATGTTCTATCGATGGACCCGATGCGGTCTGTCCGGGAGATAGTATAGTGCATTGTGGTCCGGCAGGTGAAAGCGGTTATTTATGGACTATATCTGGGAGTGGAATCATCAGCAGTGCCACCAATGGCCAATGCATCACCGTGACTGCAGCAAACGTATGTAATGCGAGTTATACGGCAAGATTGACAGTTGGCACTGGATCTTGTATTTCAACCTGTACTGATACGGTTGCGATCAATGATATCACCGCACCTGTTCTTATTTGTCCTGTAGTGGTGAGCCCAATTTATTGTCCTGCAATACCTGTGTTTCCTGATGCCATAGCAACAGATGCATGCGATGCAAGTGTGACGATTACATATAATGATGTTACAAACCCCGGCCTCTGGCCACAAGAATATAGTGAAACACGTACATGGACAGCTACAGATGATTGTGGGAACACAGCGACTTGTAGCAGCACGATCACCATTCTGGACAGTACAGACCCTGTGCTCTCCTGCCCGACGGTAACCAGTCCAATTGAATGCGGATCAGAAGTAGTCTTTGGCGTAGCTACTGCAACTGATGCATGCGACCCAGATGTCGATGTGACTTTTACAGATATCACAGTGCAAGGAGCCTGTTCACAATCCTACATTGTCACCAGAACATGGATAGCCATGGATAATACCATGAATTCATCAACTTGCAGCAGAACTATTGTGGTGCAGGACAACACAGCCCCTGTCATTGTATGCCCTGTGGTTATAAGCCCGATAGTTTGCGGAGCCACACCTTCATTTGGAATAGCCACCGCAACAGATGCATGCGATACCTCAGTAACGTTAATCTTTTCAGATGTCACCATTGCCGGCATATGTTTGGAAGAATACACAGTGACCAGGACCTGGACAGCAACAGATGATTGCGGAAATATAGCAACCTGTAGCAGCATGATTACTGTTCAGGATAATACAGCTCCTGTCATTACCTGCCCGACCGTGGTCAGCCCGATCGAATGCGGTTCTGACATTTTCTTTGGCGTCGCTACCGCAACAGATGCGTGCGATACCTCTTTAATGGCTATTACCTTTTCAGATGTGACGGTTGGAGGAATTTGTACCCAAGAGTATAGCGTGACCCGTACCTGGGTCGCCACGGATGTTTGTGGCAATTCAGCGACTTGCAGCAGAACTATAGTTGTGCAAGACAGCACGCTTCCTGTCATTATATGTCCGGTCGTTGTGAGTCCGATAGCATGTGGCGCCATACCTTCTTTTGGTACAGCTACTGTAACAGATGCTTGCGATACTTCCTTAGCAATTTCTTTCACAGATGTAACGATTCCTGGTTTGTGTCCGCAAGAATATACCGTGACCAGAACATGGATTGCTACAGATGATTGCGGTAATGTGGCCAGCTGCAGCGCTACAATTGTAGTAGGAAATAATAATACCCAGTTACTCATATCGTGTCCATCTGATACCAGCGTAACATGCGCAGCAGAGGTGCCCGCTATTGATATCTCCCTCGTAGAATATAGTGGAAATTGTGGAACCGTTACGGTGACACACGTGAATGATCTCATCACGAATCAAACATGTGCAAATAATTTTACACTGACCAGAACTTACCAGGCTACTGATGCTTGCGGTGATGTATCGACTTGTAGTCAGACCATTTCAGTTTTAGATACCATCCCGCCTACCCTATCTTTTCAATTACCGTTTTCTCAGCAGTCGGGTGATACCCTCTTGACCCAGTGCTATGGACAAGATCCTGAGTGGGATATTCCTACTTATGATGAAGGAAGTGTGCTTGTTTCAGGCAATTGCACCCAGGATGTCCTCATTACCTACGACATATCTCTTGAAGACGAAGGAGATTGTGCAGCGGAAGGATACATTAATTTGTATAGATTGGAATGGACGGCAACGGATTCATGCGGCAATAGCAACAGCGTTCACCTTTTCTTAGCACTTGTGGATAGTATCCCGCCGGTTATTGAAGGAGTTCCTGAAGACATCACTGTAAATTGTGAAGATACCCCAGCACCTCCAACACTCTATGCCACGGATGAATGTCTTTGCGCCTGTGTTGTATTCTTTCAGGAAACAGAACTGGATGCATCTGCTTGTCAGGATGGACTGGTGATCATCAGGACCTGGACCGCGAGAGACAGATGTGGCAATGAAACCATTGAGACACAACGGATAACACTGAGTGATCAATCAGGCCCCATCGTCAGTTTGATACATCCGGAAATGACAACATTCGCCAATGATACAGTGCTGGAGTATACTTGTACTGAAGGAGGTATTCCTACTTTCTTTGACTCCATGTCAACGACCACCGTCTCTGCTGTTGGCGTATGCGACAGCAATGCGATCATCACATTTACTGAGAATACGACCCTGCAAACCAATTGTGAATTTTTTGGATATCTTGAACAAAGGGTATATACATGGACTGCAACTGATCCTTGTGGAAACACAACCGTCCAGTCCATGACTGTTCGTCTGACCGATAATGAAGCTCCGGTCATTTCAGGCTTACCAGAGATGGTTTGTATAGGAGATCCGATACTAAATGATATTGAGGTTTCGGACAATTGTGATCATGCGTCCTTACGTTTTTGGGATGTGAATATTCCTAACCCTTGCGGAGAAGGAACAGCGCAAAGAAGAACCTACGAAGCATTTGATGGTTGC
>DASXWI010000122.1:0-7193 GCA_036503755.1 Saprospiraceae bacterium
AAACACCATGTCTAAAATATTTGCAGAAGATCAATTTGCTGCAAATATTTACCATGAATGGATCAAGGAGAATAGATTTAGCCTTATGGAATTAGGCTTCCTTGTTTCCATTGGGTTCTTAGAGGAGAAAGCACCCTATAAATTGAGTTCATTGCAAGCGCTTTGGCAAGAGTTTTCCTTCTATGGATTTCGGGAGAATATGGTCATTGCAGACATAGGTGCTGGAAACGGTTTCCTGTCTTTTATTCTGCTTGAATCAGGATTAAAGTTGAATGTTATCCTGACTGAGGTAGATCAGGATTTTCTCACATTATTGGAAACCAAACAGGATAAATATCAAATAGATTACCAGGAATCTCAGATACAGCTGATGAAGGGTTCCAAAACTTCACTTGGACTTGGAGGGCAGAAAGCGGACTGTATAATATTGCGTGAAGTATTTCACCATCTCCAGGATCCATTTGCTATTCTTCAGGATTGTAAAAAACAGTTGAATGAGGGAGGATATATCGTTTTGCGTGAAGCAACAAAGGATTTAATAGAAAAAAAATCCGAACGATGCTCCAAAGCCACTACCTATGAAAAGATAAAATCGACAATGGATAAAGCAGGTTTTACGCTTTTACAGGAATCTATTATCGATAAATCCTATATGCTCAAATACAGTCCACGAGATTAGATGCTTCATTTCTCAAATATGATTTATTTTCATATATCTTATTACCTTTGCCGTCAAATTAGTCAGGTTTGAAGGTATATCAGGATCTCCTACGCCATATATTGGATCAAGGTGTTCGAAAGAACGACCGCACCGGTACCGGAACGATTAGTACGTTCGGCTACCAGATGCGATTTGACCTGAAAGAAGGGTTTCCATTGATGACAACCAAAAAACTCCACGTCAAATCGATAATCCACGAATTGCTCTGGTTTCTAAACGGGGACACCAATATTGCTTACCTGCAGGAAAATGGAGTACGTATATGGAATGAGTGGGCAGACCAGGATGGAAATCTCGGACCTGTCTATGGCCACCAATGGAGGAGTTGGACAGGGGCAAATGGTCAAACTATAGACCAGATCAGCGAGGCGGTTAAGGCTATCAAAACGAACCCGGACAGTCGGAGAATTATCGTTTCTGCCTGGAATGTTGGTGACCTTGGAGAAATGGCTCTTGCGCCCTGTCATTGCCTTTTTCAATTCTATGTAGCTGATGGAAGGTTGAGTTGCCAACTTTACCAGAGGTCAGCAGATGTTTTTCTGGGCGTACCTTTCAATATTGCCTCCTATGCTCTCCTGACAATGATGATGGCCCAGGTTTGTGGCCTGGAACCAGGAGATTTTGTACACACCTTTGGCGACGTTCATATCTATCTTGATCACCTTGAGCAGGTCAATGAACAGTTGTCCAGGGAGCCAAAACCCTTACCGGAAATGAAGATTAACTCAAGTATAGACGATATTTTTTCTTTTAGATTCGACGATTTCCAGTTGATTGATTACCACCCATATCCGCCAATTTCTGCGCGGGTTTCAGTGTGATTTTTCGACCTTATTGTTTAGATGCAATCTAAATAACGAAATATACCTATTGCGCTCAGGTTAAATCTTCTATCTAATTATTTTTGCAACCACTATCAGCTATTGTATCAGAGTCTACTTCCATTGTTATGTACCATAACTCGTTGAAATACTGCATCCTACTAGTCATTAATTCTATTTTTTTTGTAGGAAACTTGTCGGCCGCTCCCACAGCCGAAGCAGGAAAAACATTGTTTCAGAACCAATGTGCCGCCTGTCACAACAAAAACATGAAGGACGACCTCACAGGTCCTGCGCTTGGAGGGTCTGAAGAAAGGTGGGCAGCCTATCCAAAAGAAGACTTGTATAAGTGGATCCGGAATTCCCAGGCCATGATCGCCGAAGGCCATCCAAGAGCTACTGAACTCTGGAATAAGTTCAAGCCAACGGTCATGAATTCATTTCCGGCTTTTACAGATGATGACATCGCTTCTGTATTATTATATATTGACCAACAGTATAACAAAGTTCCAGAGGCAACAGCGGCCAAAGGCGCTCCTGGTGCGGCTGCTCCTGCCAAGCCAAGCCAATTTATCTACTACTTCCTTTTCGTTGTTTTAGCAGTTGTAGTTTATGTGCTTTCAAGGGTTATCAGCAATCTACGTGTTCTTGTGGCTGCAGAAGATGGAACAGCTCACCCTCCTCAGCGGACTATTCTTCAAACCCTCACCAGCAAAGGAGTGATTGGTTTCCTGATTTTCGCATTGGTGGTGTTAGGAGGTTATACAACCGTCAATAATGGTATTGCTTTCGGACGCCAACAAGGATATACCCCTGAACAACCGATTAAGTTCTCGCATGCTACACATGCTGGTATCCAGGGAATTGATTGTCAATATTGCCATGATAGTGCTCGTAAAAGTAAGCACGCCTCCATACCAGGTGCCAATACCTGTATGAACTGTCACAAAGCCGTTGAAAAAGGCTCTCAATTTGGTACACAAGAAATTACGAAGGTGTTTGCCTCGATCGGGTATGATCCGATGACAGACAAATACATCGACAACTATGATAAACTCAGTAATGATGAAATCAAAGCCATCTACACGAAATGGATTGCTGAATCCTACCTGAAGGATAACTCACTCACTTCCCTCGACAGGAAAGGAGAGCGCACTGTGGAAGAACAGTGGAATGAAATTTCTTCTTCACTGACGAATGATTTGAAAGAAACAGTTTCGGGACCTATAGAGTGGACACGTATCCATATGCTTCCAGATCACGTCTACTTCAATCACTCACAACACGTCAATATCGGCAAGATCGAATGTCAACAATGCCATGGAAAGGTGCAGGAAATGGATGTCCTCTACCAATACGCTCCACTTTCTATGGGCTGGTGTATAAACTGCCACAGGGAAACAGAGGTGAAATTTGAAGGAAGCGAATACTACAAGACCTACCAACACTACCACGAGGCTATAGCCAAAGGACAAAAAACAAAAGTTACTGTAGAAGATATTGGCGGGCTGGAATGCCAGAAATGCCATTATTGATCATCATTGCAGAAACCATCGGAATCAACGACCATCAGAACTCATATTAGATCATGAAAGATCAGAAAACATACAGTGATATTTGGATTGGATCAGAAGACCTGGCCCGCGAGGATAAATTTATTGAGCTTGCACAGCAGGAAATGCCTGATGCATCAGTCTCCGCTATGCTTGCGCAAGGGGCTTCATTTGCATCCGCTCCTACAGGTCGGAGAGACTTTCTGAAATATCTCGGATTTAGCGTCAGTGCAGCCACTATCGCTGCCAGTTGCGAAATTCCACTCAAGAGAGCCATCCCCTATGTCACCAAACCTGATGACATGATCCCTGGTGTGGCTAACTATTATGCCACTTCATTTGTTCAGGGTGGTGACTATTGTAGTGTGCTCGTTAAAACAAGAGAAGGTCGTCCTATCAAGGTGGAAGGGAACCAATTGTCAATGGTCAATAAAGGTGGTACAACTGCCAGGGCCCAGGCTGCCGTCCTTGGCTTATATGATACACATAGGTTCAGGTCACCACAAGTCAAGAATGCAGAAGGTAAATTCGAAGCCGCCACATGGCAGCAGATAGATGAGATGATGGCCGGAGCATTAAAACCTGAAAGTAAAATAACCATCCTGTCACATTCTATGTTGAGTCCGACAGAGAAGCAAGTTGTCAAAGACTTTCAAACAAAATACCCGAATACCACTGTAGCGATTTATGACCCGGTCTCCTCTGCTGCTATTCTGCGTGCCAACGAACTAATGTATGGTGTTGCTATGGTACCGGGTTATCATTTTGATAAAGCAAAAGTGATTGTCAGTATCCAAGCTGACTTTCTTGGAACATGGATTTCTCCTGCACAATTTGCCAACCAATATGCTGCTGGTCGCAAAATCGTAGATCCAAAGACATCTAAAATGTCAAGGCATATTCAGATCGAAAGCTACATGTCGCTTTCTGGAACAAATGCCGACAATCGTATACGCATCAAGCCAAGTGAAGCTGGTGCAGTGATCACCAGGTTATACAACAAGATTGCTTCAGCTAAAGGAGCTGCTGCTTTCTCTGGACCTGAAGTCAGTGGTTCGCTTGCAGAATCAATTGATAAAACGGCTGACGAATTATTGAAAGCACCAGGTGAAAGCCTGTTGGTGTGTGGCACTAATAATATTGCTGAACAAAGTCTTGTATGTGCAATCAATCATTTACTTGGCAATGAAGGTAAAACAGTAAACCTGGAACAGTATTCAATGCAACGCCAGGGCGATGAAAGCAAAGTTGCAGCTTTGATGTCCGCTATGAACAATGGCCAGGTTGATGCGCTAATCGTTTATGGTGCAAATCCTGTTTATGAACTTCCGTTTGGTGCCAGCTTTGCAGAAGCCATGGGAAAAGTAGCTGTGACCATCAGCACATCAGGTGAACTTGATGAAACCTCAGCTGCCTGTAAAGCAATTGCTCCTTCAAATCATTTTCTAGAATCATGGGGTGATGCTGAGCCAGTGCGTGGACACATCAGCATGATTCAACCAACGATCTCTCCTCTTTTTGACACTCGTCAACGAGAGGTAAGTTTATTGAAATGGATTGGCGGCGAAAATGTTTTATTTACAAGTGACCAACCTTATTACGAATATCTGAAAGCCCGTTGGGCTGGTGTTGCAGGTGCTGCAAATTCATGGAATCAATTACTCCATGATGGCGTGTACACGTATGCACCGGCATCTTCCGGAGCTGCTTATAAAGACAGTCTCGCATCTGTTGCAGGTAAAGTGACTCAACCAGGTGCTGGATTAGAGATTACCTTCATGGAAACAGTTGCCATTGGAGCAGGACAGAATGCAAACAATCCTTGGTTGCAGGAAATGCCTGATCCGGTTACACGTTGTGCATGGGGTAACTACCTCGCCCTTCCTGTTTACTTTGATGGTACCAGGAAGTTTATTGCACATGAAAACCTTGAAGATGGTGACCTCGCGGAAGTCAAGCTTGGAGACAAATCAATCAAAGTTCCAGTTGTAAAACAATTCGGTCAAACGCCTGAATCCTTTGCACTCGCTATCGGGTATGGACGATCAGTTACGGGTCGTGCAGGTACAAATGTTGGTGTAAATGTAAATCCATGGTTAGGTACAGATGCTGATGGATTAGTTCAGTATCATGCAAGTGGTGTGACAGTCTCTGGTAAACAAGGAGAAGAAGATTATTTCTCTTGCGTCCAGTATCATCATACCATGGGGGTTACCGGGGAAGACAGCAAGTCTAAGGAAGTCATCAATGCAGATGAGGCCGCTACAGTTTATATGACCTATGGACTTGTAAGACAAGGATTCCAGGGATCACTGGTGAACAGAACGGTTATCCGTAAGAGCCACTTCGATCATGTTGAAACTTTTGTCAAAGATCTTCAAGAGGAGCGTCATCATCATCAACAACTAAATACCAAGCAAATATATCCTGGTCATGATGAGACATATGCTCGTGGTCATCACTGGGGAATGCATGTTGATCTCAATGCTTGTATCGGTTGCGGTGCATGCACTGTAGCATGTATGTCAGAGAATAACGTACCTGTCGTAGGTAAACGTGAGATGAGCAGGCATCATGAAATGGCCTGGTTGAGAATTGACCGCTATTATTATGGTGATGTAGACAACCCAAGTGCTGTTTACCAACCGTTGATGTGCCAGCATTGCAACAATGCACCTTGCGAAAACGTATGTCCTGTTAACGCAACAAACCATAGTTCAGAAGGCTTGAACCAAATGGCCTACAACCGTTGTGTAGGAACGAGATATTGCGCTAACAACTGCCCATATAAAGTACGCCGATTCAATTGGCTTGATTATACAGCCGCAGATCTTTGGCCAATCAATGAACCAGATCTTGGATTGAAATCCGAATCAGATGATATTCCTTATGGTGCGGACAACCTTACCAGGATGGTATTGAATCCTGATGTTACGGTCAGGTCAAGAGGGGTTATTGAAAAATGCAGTTTCTGTGTGCAAAGAATCCAGGAAGGAAAACTCAGGGCTAAAACAGAAGATAGATTATTGAGAGATGCTGATGTGAAAACAGCATGTCAGACAGCTTGTCCTACAGGAGCTATCACTTTTGGAGATATGAATAATAAAGAAGGAGACCTCAGCAAAAAACTGGCTTCTCCTCTCAACTATATCGTGCTGGAAGAAGTCAACACAAGGTCTGCAGTAAACTACCAGGCCCGTGTGATCAACAAGGCAGAAGGAATAGACGCTTAATAGTATCAGGAACTTAGACGACAAACCTATTATCAATAGACAATAACATATGGGTTCAGGACCTACATCACCGATCAGAGAACCGTTAGTACAAGGGCATAAGACGTATCACCAGATTACGGAAGACTTATGTTCACCAACTGAACGGGCACCCAGCAAAGCATGGACACTAGCTTTTATAGTGGCCTTAAGTGCTTTGACATTTGGGGTTATTTGCATCCTCATCACGATCTGGGTTGGCATCGGGACATGGCGGCTAAACAGAACCATTGGGTGGGGTTGGGACATTACCAACTTCGTTTGGTGGATCGGTATTGGTCACGCAGGTACCCTTATTTCTGCCATTCTTTTATTGTTCCGCCAGAAATGGAGGACGGGTGTAAACCGCGCTGCAGAAGCGATGACGATTTTCGCGGTAATCTGTGCAGCCTTATTCCCAATGATTCACGTAGGTAGAATTTGGGTAGTGTTTTACTTTTTCCCTTACCCAAATACAAGGGGACCCTTATGGCCGAATTTTAACTCACCATTACTCTGGGACTTATTCGCGATTTCAACATACTTCACCGTTTCATTACTCTTCTGGTATACAGGATTGGTACCGGATTTCGCGACAGTTAGGGATAGGGCAAAAGGATTCAGAAAGAAACTATATACATTCCTCGCCTTTGGTTGGACAGGAGCTGCAAAGCACTGGCAACGCCATGAAGCACTTTCATTGGTTCTGGCAGGTCTTGCAACACCACTTGTACTTTCTGTTCACACGATAGTAAGTTTTGACTTTGCTACTTCAGTGATCCCGGGATGGCATACCACGATCTTCCCTCCCTATTTCGTTGCAGGAGCTATTTTCTCTGGTTTTGCG
>DASXWI010000123.1:0-1757 GCA_036503755.1 Saprospiraceae bacterium
CCTTCGGATCAACCACGAAGGTATATGACAATTTCTGTTTCCTGGAATTTATTCACGATTACAGCAGTCTCAATTCTCGCAGCATACTATGCCATTGTTCTCTTGATTTTCTATCGCGCTGAAATAAAACAATGGATCAGGTCGCGAGTTGCCGTTCGTTCAACGGATGCAAAACTACCAGACATTGGCCACGGTCCATCCATTATGGGGAGAACAAGAGCTGACAACACTGTAGAGGTTATGCAGGCAGAGGCACAAGAACTCCTCATCGCTCCACATGAACCCGGAGAGGAAATCAGGCAAAATATAATTGACAAGAATGAAATCCTGATCGGATCAGTTGCTGACCTCCTGCAGGAAGTCAATATACTGATTGAACGCATTGCAGAAGATAGGACGGGTAGGTCGGAAAGTAAGGAGTTGTTCAACGCCTTATTTCTCCGCTACCCCCATCTGCAAAACAGCGCATACCCCCAGGCAATTAGCATGTACATCTGCGAAGCAGCACGCGAAAAAATCCAATGGGAAATCAAACCACACGATGTACTCTCATGGTGGAATAACAACTGAAACTCTTAATCAATCTCTATGAAGACAAAACTTGTAATTATTGCAAAAAAAGGTCGGGCATTTCTGGTTGCTGCGACGATGTACGTGTTGACCACAATCTACGGCTACGCACAGGACGGCAATGCGGGCATTAACGAAGCTAACATGAAGGTTCGCAGCTATTTCGACACCGGCACCGACCTTATGTATGCCATTGGTGCCGTATTGGGGTTGATCGGTGCTGTCAAAGTGTACCAGAAGTGGAATAGTGGTGACCCGGATACTGGAAGAGTAGCTGCAGCATGGTTTGGTAGCTGCATTTTTTTGGTGGTAGTAGCTACCGTGTTGAAATCATTCTTTGGTGTGTAAACCAGAGGCTGCTATGCGCGATCTAAGGGATGATCAGGCCAAAGAGCCCGATGAAAAGCATTCTCCCACGGATACTATACTTGACAGGCTCGAAAAGATGTGGGATAGACAAATACTGAAAGGTGATGATTACGATGACTACGATTTTGATTCGACAAAATCGGGTCACAAGGAGCTTGATGATAGAAAGGGGCAAGTCAGGAAACGGAGAAGAAAGTCGGTCTAATAAAGTAATCATGAATAGTGTGTACAAAATCAATAAGGGTATCAACAAACCTATCGAATTCAAGGGACTCAAAGCACAATACATCGGCTACTTCGGCATAGGTGTGCTGGTATTGCTTATCGTGTTTGCAATCCTCTACGTGTGTGGTGTGAACGTGTTCGTTTGCCTCGGCCTTATTTTGGTACTCGGAGTATTACTCCTGACGCTGGTTTATCGGATGAGTGATGCATATGGAGAGTACGGCTTGATCAAAAAGTTGGCGAGACGAAACATACCAGAGTATTTGTGCTGTCATTCCCGAAACGTTTTTCTTCGACTTAAACCTGTAAAACACGGATAACCACATGGTAGCACCTATTCCATTTGAAAAAGCATTTCCAATCTACAAGGTTGAGCAGGATTGCATTCTCTCCAAGCAAGGAGACATAACCGTAGCCTTCGAAGCAACCTTGCCTGAAATATTTACACTTTCAGATCAGGATTATGAAGCGTTCCATCAGATTCTTGTCAAAGCGGTTAAGGTATTGCCTAAGAATTCAATATTCCATAAGCAGGATTGGTTCTTCGCCCACCATCATAAACCCGATTTTGAAAACCACGATTTGTCCTTCCT
>DASXWI010000124.1:0-4044 GCA_036503755.1 Saprospiraceae bacterium
CATAATGTTCGGATTGGATCCTGCTGATGGTACGGATATGCTTCAGGCCATCTTGCTTGGTGGCATGCAGATAATGTAAAATCGCCCCGGCTGCAATTTGTGCTGTTACGAGATGTTCTATACCAAATCCTTTGAGTGTAGCAATTTCAAAATGCCTCAGGATTTTTTCATTAGTGTAATCTGTAGTGTAGACCCATTCTTCGAGACCAAAAGTGTAGAAGGTCTCGCCAAATATTTTTTCAAATCTTGCTTTATGCGCCTTTGAAAAAATGATCTCCGATGGATTGAAACTTTGTAAAAGTTTATCGATGTCTCGCTGTTCGCCTTCACTGATGACAAACTCACCTGTGGAAATATCCAGGAACGCGATACCGATCAAATCAGGTGAACTGAAATACACTGAAGCGAGGTAATTATTCTGTCGACGATCCAGGAGGGAATCTTCAGTAGCAATACCGGGAGTAACCATATCGGTTACGCCACGGTCTACAATTTTCTTCTCCTTGGAAGGTTTTTCCAGTTGTTCACAAATAGCGACCCGGTACCCGGCCTGGACAAGCTTGGGTAAATACATATCCATCGCATGGTAAGGAAAGCCAGCCAGTTCGATATTGTTTCCCCCGTTATTCCGATGGGTCAACACAATGCCCAGGGCATCCGCAGTCTTCACTGCATCCTCTCCAAATGTTTCGTAAAAATCGCCAACTCTGAATAGCAGTAGTGCTTCAGGGTGTTGAGCCTTGATTTTCAGGTATTGCTTCATCAAGGGGGTTTCTTTCCCCGGATCAGCGGTAATATTTTCTGGTTTCGATTTCAACCTGGTAAGCCTGTCTATGAACTTTCAAAGGTAAGATTTACCTTTCTGATATACATTATTTTAAAATATAACGTTTAGTAAAGGATTGGCTTGGAAAATATGTCCTTTTTCCCAAAAAAATTCGTTTCCTTCGAATCATTATGATGTTGGAAATGTTCTAGCAACATACCCCTTTTGAAAACTAAATAAAACCAAATACGTATGGGACTTTTTAATTTTTCCAAAGACTCAGGAGCAAAGACCTCCGCTCCAAAAACCACCACTGCACCTTCCGCCGAAGTACTCAAGCAAGCAAAGATGGATTCCATGATGCAAGCTGTCAATGTCCTTAAGTTGCCGGTTAAGGATATTTCCATTTCCCTCAATGATGATGTGGTTACCGTATACGGTACTGCAGATACACAAGTGGCTAAAGAATTAGTGGTGTTGACGCTTGGAAATAATGTCGGTATTTCGAAAGTGGATGATCGGATCAACGTCGTCAAACCAGAACCGGAAGCTACTTTTTATGAAGTAAAATCCGGGGATTCTTTGTCGAAAATTGCCAAGGCCGTCTATGGTGATGCAAAGAAATATAACCTTATATTTGAAGCAAATACCCCAATGCTGAAAGATCCAGACCTGATCTACCCGGGTCAGATGCTCCGGATCCCGACGCTGTAATCAAGATTGTTTTCAACTGGTGAAGTTGGTGGAAGCGCAGGCCGCCGGGTCGGCTTCCACCTTTTTCTATTCGTACAGGCTACGCCTGTGAAAAGAAAAAGAATAAGGAATAAAGAATAGCGAATATCGAAGTCCGAAGTAGAAGACAAAGTAAAAAGGCAAAGTCTGAAGGCGTAGTGTGGTAATTTACTTCTACTTCTACTTCAACTTCCTCACTTTTACTTCTAATTTCGATATTCGATATTCGATATTCCTTATTCTACTCCTCTTCATCGAGGAGCTGATCCAGATCTGTCTCAATATCTCTGAGCTTCGTTCTGCAGAGCTTGATGAGTTCAAGCGCAGATTTCACTTCACCACGCATTTCTTCAAGACCTAACTGGCCGCCCTGGATGCGTTCCACCAGCTTTTCCAGTTGAAGCATGGCTTTATCATAATCGGTTTGTTTCTGTTTCATTCTACCGTGCTTTTTATTTGTCCGTCGATAAAGGTGGTTTGTATTTTCATGCCAGGTTGTAGGGCAGCAGCCTTGGTGATAGTCTGTCCTTCAAGACTGGTGATGGTGTATCCTCTTGACAACACTTGATCTGGATCTATTGCCTTCAGCATCGTCTCCATAAAATCAATCCGTTGATCATGTCTGCTGATCAAATGACGACCAGACTGTCTCAATAAGGTTTTGGCATGGGTCAATTTGTTTTGTTCGTTGAGAAGCCTTGACCTGACGGCATGATTGAGGAAATGCGAAAGGTCTGATAATTTGTTGCTTTCCTCACGGATGCGACTATGCACTTCCTTTTTTATCCATGCCCCTATTTCCTCTAGTTCTGTTTCGAAGGATGCATTCCGATCGACAATAAAGTCAGCAACAGCAGTGGGTGTTTTCAACGAACCATAAGCCACTATATCCAAAACAGATTGATCGATTTCGTGCCCGATACCTATGAGGACTGGAATAGGGTAGTTAGCTACTTTAACAGCAAGTGTCAGATTGTCAAATGCCGCTAAATCCGTCCTTCCACCTCCTCCACGGATGATGGCCACTGCATCATACTGACCTACCATTGTTTCTATGGATTCGAGACAGGCCAAGATTTCGCTTTCCACTTGCTGACCTTGCATTGCTGCTTCATACAAATCGATGCGTAGGTCATAGCCATAGACATTATCCTGCATATGCTTGATGAAATCCAAATATCCGGCAGCTCTGCCTGAACTGATTACTGCCAATCGTTGAAGCACTACAGGTAGATGTGTCTCCGCATTTTTTCGGATGAGGCCTCGTTCTTTGATTTCTTTGAGGATAGCCTGACGTTGCATTTCAAGCTGGCCAATCGTAAAACTGCTGTCAATATCCTCAATAATGAGCTTTAGGCCATATCGTTCGTGATAATCAACATTGACTTTCAATTTTACAGCAACACCTTGCTTGAGGATTTCTTCAGGAGGAATAGGGGACTTACGTTTGAGAAAAAAATACACATTGGCCCACATGGCCGCCTGGCATTGTGCGACAATATTGTTGCCTTCTTTCTGAATTAAATCAACATACCAATGGCCCCTGGATAAGGATGCTTGTCCGATCTCACATTCTATCCACAAGGGCTCATCAAAATTCAGCGAGATAACCCGCCGGATATATTGATTGAGTTCAAGTAGTGAATATGTGGATTCTTTAGACATGCTGCATCAGGCTCAGCCTTTGCCTTTAAGGACTTCACTGACCAGTTCAGCGGCTTCCTGTAACAATATTGCAGATTTCACCTTCAGACCGCTTTCATCAATGATCTTCTTAGCGAGATCAGCATTTGTTCCCTGTAATCTCACGATGATCGGGACCTGGATATTTCCAATATTGTTGTATGCATCTACTACACCTTGCGCAACACGATCACAACGAACGATACCGCCGAAGATGTTGATAAGGATGGCTTCTACATTTGGATCCTTGAGAATGATACGAAATGCATTCTCTACACGCTTGGCATCTGCGGTACCCCCGACATCAAGGAAGTTGGCTGGAGAACCACCGGACAATTTGATGATGTCCATAGTGGCCATTGCAAGGCCTGCACCATTGACCATACAACCTACGTTACCATCAAGGTTAACATAGTTGAGGCCAAATTCTTTTGCTTCGAGTTCTGTAGGATCATCTTCTGTTGGATCATGCATGGCTTCGATGTCTTTATGACGGAAGAGTGCATTTTCATCCATGGAGGCTTTACAATCTACAGCTACGATCTCACCAAAACCATTGATCAAAACAGGGTTGATCTCAAGAAGGGTAGCATCAGTTTCAACAAAAGCCTTGTAGACATTCGCTACAAACTTTGTCATGTTCTTTAACGCATCTCCACTAAGGCCTAGATTGAATGCGATTTTGCGACATTCAAATGCCTGGAGGCCTTGCACAGGATCCACGTACTCTTTATGAACAAGATGTGGTGTCTTTTCTGCTACAGCTTCAATATCCATCCCTCCTTCAGTGGAATAAATGATGACATTGCATTGTCTCGCACGGTCAGTAAGGATAGACATATAGAGTTCCTTGCACTTATCAA
>DASXWI010000125.1:0-3552 GCA_036503755.1 Saprospiraceae bacterium
ATCCACCAGGGTTCCCAAACTTCTGTATCAGTATTATAATCGGCAATGGTCTATTGCCAGGGATCACCAGCCGAGGTATAAGTATTTGCTTCGTAATAGTTTTCTACAAACCTTTCTTCATCAGGGTCCCATTCAAAATAAGTCCACAACGTCTCTTTCCCATCTGGAGTATAATCAAAAGTGTTCATTGAAAGGGTTTCCCAACCATTACCATCCCATTTAAAATAGATATCTGATTCAAGCAGATTCTCAATATTATATAATAATATCTCTTTGTCATATGGCTCTAAGCCAAAGCCTTCATCTAAGGAATCTATGATGCTATCCAGGCGGGTTTCATTTGTATAAAAATATTCGGATTTGTAATTGAGTTGCCATTCTCCAGAGTCTTCGATCCAGTCATATATGTAGATAGCCTTGATAGAATCAGCATTGTTATATTCATAATTGTATTTACTCTCAAATTGCCAATTGTTTCCATCCCATGAAAAATAGGTATTCTCTTCAGTTTGATTAAATGTAATGTTTGTCCAAATTGATTTCGAAACATTTTCAAATTTCTTAAGATTTTCATTCCAGGCAGATCTAATGTATTCACCCGACAATTCCTGTGGATTCCAGAATATTTCTTCCCGATCTTTTCGTATCCATTCCTTCGAATCAAGGTCTTGCTCGTTGGTACAGTGGAGTGTACATATTTCCATCTCGTTGTAAAAATACTCTTCCTGCCTGCCATTATATTGCTCACCACTTTGCAGGTAAAAATCCAAATAACTTTCACTGGCTAGCATATGATTTTGGTTGTAGGTGTAAAATGATCTGCGTGATGTGGCATTTCCAACCTGAGGGCCACCGTATTGTCTGGTCCATGTACTATCTACTTGTTCATTCAAGTCACCAAAAACCCGATTTTGAGGCAAGTGAGGTATTGATAATTCCGGGGTTCTTATAAAACGCTGAGGTCTCTTTTTTGTAAGCAATTCATTCTGGCCAAGACAAATGGCAGAACAAACAAATGCCAGGAAAATGAAGATAAAGTATTTCATATTTTTTTTCCAATTAGACTATAAAAAATAAAGATAAGTTGGTTTTTACTTGCTTTAGAATTAATCTAAGTTTTGAAATCATTTAGAGGAGTTACTCTTTAAGAAGGTTGTTACTATCCTGATTATACCTGAATGAATGATGACTTTGATATTTGAAATGATAAAAACTTGTTAAATACAAGGTTTCATCAGCCTTACCCGAAAGATTGTCTTTAAATTACTCACTTCATCCTTATACACCCATTTCCTACATGAATAAACCTAGACCTTACCTTCTAATCTTTTAAGCCTCAAGCAATAAAAACAGCCTATATCTTGTTAAAAATCCATTGTTTGCCACAAGTATTTAATCACCCCTTATGAAACGAACCCGGCTATTTGCATTACTTGGCGTTGCCATACTGATGGTTGCAGCCTATTATTTCACCAGGAGCCCTAAGAAATCAGGAGCTGCAGAGGATTTGTTTACGGAGGTCAAAGAAGCCCCACTCCCAGTAAATATTCATGCTCCAGGCGAATTGCAAGCGCGCCGGTCAGAAAAAATCAAAGGTCCTGATGGTCTTCGCACAGTAGGCCTTTACCAGGTCACCATCGCTAACCTTGTTCCAGAAGGAACAGTCGTCCAGCAAGGCCAATTCATAGCCTCCCTCGACCGGACGGAGATGGATGGAAAGATCAAAGAATCTCAAACAGAAATAGATAAGATCGTTACCCAACTTGACCAGGCCAAGATTGATACCGCTATTGAAATGCGTAGCCTTCGCGATCAGCTGATCAACACCCGTTTTTCCCTCAAGGAAAAAGAGCTTTCATTGGAACTCAGTAAATATGAGCCTGAAGCCATCAAACAACAAGCTCGCCTTGACCTGGAAAGGACGCAACGGGAAATGAGCCAATTAGAAAACAAACTGATCCTTACAAAAGAAAAATCTATCGCGAGGATCCAGGAAATCGATGCTTCTTATCGTCAGCAGGAGTTAAAGTTGAACAGGCTACTGGAACTACAAGGCCAAATGACGGTTATGGCCCCAAAATCAGGTATGGTGATTTATGCAAGGGATTGGAACGGAAAACGTGGACCCGGCTCCCAGGTGTCTTCATGGGATCCGGTCATTGCTGAACTTCCAGATCTCAGCGAAATGATCACCAAAGTATATATCAATGAGGTGGATATCACCAAAGTGCTTCCTGGTCAAAAAGCAAAGATTACAGTAGATGCCTTTCCCGGCAAAGAATTCACAGGAATAGTGCTGACCAAGGCAAACATTGGAGAGCAGGTACGCAATTTTGACACCAAGGTATTCGAGGTGGTGGTGTTATTAAGTTCTATTGATTCATTACTCAGACCGGCTATGACCACCGGGATTTCTATCTTAGTTGATTCTATCCCAACATGTTTGCAGATTCCACTCGAAGCCATCCAGGTGGATAGTGTAAGTTTTGTTTATGTCAAGACGAAGACAGGTTTCGTAAAACAGGAAGTAGTTACAGGTCCATCCAATGATTTATCCATTTGTATTGCTGCCGGTCTCCAACGTGGTGATCAAGTCAGCATGAATACACCTGCTGATGCGGAAAAGCTTTCTTTTAACTACCTGGATGCTGCTGCTAAATCAACGGCTACCACAAAAGTGGAAACAGAACTTGCGGAGCGAATGAAAATTCAGAATGAGCGAGCGAAGACGGTTAAGGCGGATGATACGCCTCAGGACCAGGATGAAGGAGGAACCATCATCATATTCTGATCACTCGCTCAATATAAACTCCATGAAGGAAAGACTGATCTTTCTGTTTAACATCGCTGTTCAAAGTGTGCTGGTCAACAAGCTCAGAGGAATTCTGACAGCGCTAGGTGTTGTATTCGGTGTAGCAGCGGTCATTGCGATGCTTGCGATTGGATCCGGGGCAAAGAAATTTATCCTGGATCAGATGCGACTCATCGGTACCAACAATATTGTTTTTTCACACAAAGCTTCTGATAAAGACAGTTCGGAAGAACCAGAAGAGGATGCAGCTGCCACCACTTCAGGTAATGAAAATAAACTCAAGCCCTGGGCGCCCGGCATGTCAAGAGGCGATATTGAAGTAATTAAATCCATTCCTTCAGTGGAGTTGGTGAGTCCCGAAATTATTCGGCAGGCTAAAACCATCTATAATGGTAAAATCCTGGACATCCGTTGTGTTGGTGTTACCAATAGTTTTTTTGAACTCAATCAATTGGAAGCTTCCAAAGGAACTTTGTTTACTGAAGAACATCTTCGTAGTGCATTGCCTGTTTGCGTCATTGGAAAAAATATAGAGACTAAATTATTCAGTGGAAAAGATCCGGTGGGTCAGTCTATCAAATGTGGAAATAATTATTTCACCATCGTAGGTGTGCTGGCAAAGAGAGTTGCCGAACGGGAGACACTTCAGTCACTTGGTTTGCGTGATCTCAACTCAGATATTTTTGTACCGCTTGATGTTTCCTTGATCAGGTTTGGTGACCGTTCACTGATTCGTAAAG
>DASXWI010000126.1:0-6693 GCA_036503755.1 Saprospiraceae bacterium
ACGGAAGATTTTTTTCAGCCCATGCCAGCGCAGCCTTGTAGGCTTCCTCTCTATACCCGGATGAGCGCTGCGAATCTGAATTAATCGCCCAACCTGTGTTTAGGACATCAACTTCCAATCCTTCCGACCATTCAAAATCAAGTGACATTATTTTTTTATCCTCATGATAGGTACCACCCCGCTTCCAATACCCAAATGGAATGATATCCTTGAAGTGTTCCTGGTACGAGACAGGTTCCATGCACTCTATCCATATGCTGGTCTGTTCATGATCGGGTAATGCATCCAGCGTGTGAAGTATTTTTCCCAGGTAATCTTTTCGCAAACTCGGTACGGGCTCCTCAAAAAGTAAGATGTAAGCAGCCATATCGATCACGCCAACAGAAAATTTCGTTAACCCCTTTTCCGATAGTGCTTTGAAAAGATTTCGGGCAGCGAGTATATCTCGTTTGCTACCATCCAAAGCAGTCTTTACTTCATCAACCGTAATGCCCAGACCATCCTGTTCTTTGAACCACGTTACAGCAATCTGCACTTCCGGATCTTTTTTGTCGGCAACAATGCTGGTCTTCTTCTTGTAATAGAGATTCTTAAGATCAAGGTCTACTACATTTTCAACGACTTCAAGTTGTCCAGGAAAATATTTTTCTAACCAGGTCGGCAGGCCATTTTTCATTTCTTTCTTTTTAAAACAACCAAACAAGGAAATCAGCAGTGTCGCCATGAGTAGTTTTTGGAGTAGAGGATAGAGAAGTTTCACTTCAGTCAATGGTTAAGATGAAAGTAAGATAAAAAGGAAGTCCAAAAGTATGCTGCTGTTTGTTCAAGTGGCGCCTTGTACGCAGAAGTTCTGCCCCTACAGGGCAGTAGGGTATCTTTTCTGGTCATATGTTACCAACCTTTAGCCCCGATGGGGCAATGATTTTCTTTAGCGCAATGCTCAATAACTTTTTTAGATGTCAAACTATTGCAAATTCCTAGATACTAATCTCTCTGCCCTATGCCCTATGCCCCATGCCCTCTGCTTTTTGAAATTAAAATGTAGTTTTGTCCCCATATCGCCAAACCATGAAAGTAACCGAAGAATTAATCGACCAGATCCTGGAACAAGGAGAAAACGGCTCCCTCGATCCATCGCCATATATGGAAAGCCTCAAATACCTTCTCCTTGAAGATGAAGAGGTGGACCTGACTGAAGAAGACCATGCCTACTTGATCTTCCTGGGCACCATCTGCCTGGAAAGTCTCAGCCGCAATGGCCTTTACAAAGAGATCGCTGACGAAGAGATCCTTTTTGACATGGAAGACGCCAACTGGGAAGCCTTTGACAATGCTGATGGTGACCTTGACGAATTCTTTGACAAGATTTCAGAGGATTTTGTTGAAAAAGACTTGCTGAGCTTTCTTGCCTTCTCTATCCTCCCATCAGACGATGAGGACGATGATAATGACGGTCCTGTGATGAGTTCAGAAGATGCTCAAATCCTCGGCTTCGTGCGAGTTAAGGCGATGATTGATGCGGTGCTGATGCCTGCGGTGTAAGGATAAGCAAAGCCTTTTACCCCGCTTCATCACAACCTGGCATTTTATTTTCGATTCAGACTTACGTTTTTTCATCTTATTCCTAATCGTGGGATAACTTGATTATATTACTTTCACGTATCACCCAAATGGATATCGTGAAACCGACCTATTTCCCGGGAGTAAATGGATGTATTTATTATTTCCTTTTCATAAGTCTTTTCCTGGGTTTCGCCCAGGTTGAAGCTCAGGAGGGGTCTGGCAAAGTTATTCCCGAAAAGCGCTTATCTGGAAAACAGAAAGAGGTTGAATATGCTCATGGTGATTCAACTACCTTTCACAAAACCAGTGTACGTTTTCAGGAGGAAGTGCTAAAAAGAGGAGCATTAAATTTGGACTCCTTACGGCATTATGGCAATGCAGCCATCCGGGAAAGCAATGCAATCCACTATGACAAAGGATTGATCAGGATTTATCTTGGATTCGGGACAGGTTATATTTCCAAAGCAGTCGTTGACTCTGCTAAACATTACTACACACTTGCCGTCGATCGTGCCTCCGCTATCAAGGATACTTTTTTATTATCTAAAGCCTATTCAGGATATGGATGGGCATTGGTGTATGATGATTCTGACTATAAAGGAGCCATAGAAACTTCACTGAGGGCATGCAACCTGGCTCAAGCCTCCCATGACACCGCACTTGTAATTGAAGTCACCACTAAGCTTGTAAAAATTTATTTCCAGGCAAGTCAACTTGTGGAAGCCTTCAAGTTGTGTACCCAATTGCAAAACTTATGTGAGATCAGAAATGATACATTGGCGCAAATCAATAATTACTACATGTTCGGTTCCATTTATGCCAGGATGAACTTGTTCGAAAAGCAGATGGAGATGGTATATAAGGGGCAGGAACTCAATACCAAAAAGAACGACACATCTTTTCTATACACGATCAACCTGACTGCTTCCAACGGTTACCTGTTTAAACAACAATATGATTCGGTCCTCTATTTTTCAAGACGAAATCTGGGATACTGTGAACATTTGAACCTGATGCCTAATTGTTATGCGAATATTGCCAAAGCATTTCTGGCAACCGATCAGCTTGACAGTGCACGGTATTATTATAAGCTCATAATGGACTACCATCATTCACATGGGACATACATTGATACCTATCTTTATCTCGATCTGGGCAATATTGAATTTAAGTCGGGCAACAAGGTTAAGGCTCTTGAATACTATAAAAAGGCCGAATCTGAAATCTCAAGGCCATCTCTACCCACACAAGCCGAGATTTACAGGGCATTGTATGAATACTATGATGATCAAAACAATGTTGAACTGTCGCTATATTATCATAAGAAGCATAAGGTCTGGTCAGATAGTATCTCTAATCAACAGTTTGGGATGGCTGTGATAGCCTTTGAATCATCCTTGCTGAGAGAACAAAATCAACTCTTATCATCTGAAAAGGAATATCAAACCATTCTGGCGCAGAAACAAAGAAATGAAAAGAACTTAGTAGTCGGCGGAACAGCAATGATCTTGTTATTGAGCGGATTGGCTTTTATTCGCTTTAGAAAACAAAAGATTTTAAAAAGCAAACAGGAATTGTTGAATGAACGTTTGAGAATAGGTCGTGAATTGCATGATGAAGTTGGCGCTACATTAAGTGGAATTGCCATGTACAGCCATGTAGCCAGGGATCAATTGAAAAATGGAAAAATCAACGATACGGACCACTCTCTAGCCTTTATGCAAAAATCAGCTGGGGAAATGGTCAGCAAACTCAGTGACATTGTCTGGCTGATTAATCCTGAGCAAGATACCATCATGGAGATGTTTGGTCGACTGGGAGAATATGGCAAACAAATGGCCAGGGTAAAGGATATGCAGATAAGGATAGATCTCCCCGTAGACCTGGCCAGTAAACACATTCCCCTGGAAGCCCGTCGGAACATTTACCTTTTTTGCAAAGAAGCCATCAACAATGCGACAAAGTATAGCCAGGGACGTTTGCTGGTGTTACAGGTAAAATCTGCAGGACAGTATATGGTTTTTTCGGTCACCGATGATGGGAATGGTTTTGATGAATCCATCGCCAGGCGCGGTAATGGCCTCGTCAATATGCAGAAGAGGGCGAAAGATATTGGTGCTGAATTCCACATGGAAACTAAAATAAGTCAAGGGACCAGGATGGAGCTGCAGTATAAAATCATCCATTGAGGTATTGCCCACCTCAAAGGACAAATGCATATTTACTACCTATACCAATAGCTTAAGCCATAAGAATAATGACTCACGATCTCAAGTTTCTATGTTCTCACTGATGCAGATGGACATCCGTGTAGCGATCTTCGAAGACAACCAGTTGTTTCGCGAAGCTATGCAGGCCATACTCAATGGCACTCCGGGATACACATGTTGCGGAGCGTATGGAGACAGTCACCAGCTCGTGGCGAAAGTAGAGCGTAGCCGTCCGGATGTCATCTTGATGGATATCGAGATGCCGGGGATCACTGGAATTGATGCTACACGTGAGGTCAGGAGCAGGTTTTCTGAGGTTAAGGTGCTTATTCAGACGGTCTTTAATGAAAGTGATAAAATATTCCAGGCTTTATGTGCCGGGGCTTCCGGGTATATTCTAAAAAGTGACCAACCTTCCCGCTATCTCGAAGCGATTTCTGAAGTGTATAATGGTGGAGCACCGGTCAGTATGGCGATTGCATCCAAAGTCCTTGGATTCTTTACCAATAAAAATGTAATTCTCGTTTCTCCCTCGAACGAAGATTATCAGCTCACCCCCAGGGAAAAGGAACTCTTGAGCCTTATGATCGAAGGCCATGACTATAAGACCGTAGCGGAGAAAACATACATCAGTTATGATACGGTCCGCACCCATGTCAGGCATATTTATAAGAAGCTTCACGTCGCCTGTCGTAACGAAGCCGTCATGAAGGCTGTTCAGCAAGGATTAGTCTGAAAAATCATCCATTGAGGTATTGCCTGGCTTTTCTCATTATACCAATTTTGATGTTATGAGAATATGATTAAATATAAAATGCAATTGATTTTTTAAATAGACGTATTTCAAAACTAATGTTACTGGGGGGTATAAACGTTTAGCCCCAAAAATCCCAACCCTTTGAAATGGTATAGTACAAGTGTATACTTTGTATTTACCATACTAGCAGCAAATGCCCAGTGTTTAGTGAGCCAAACACCCAATTGGTACTAATAATGTCACAGCCTGGGCAGATGCTTTTATTGATGCCTGCACTGAACAAGCCCAAAAAAGCAACTAAATGAATCAATCAACTTCTTCCCCCAGAGTTTTCTTTACGGTGATATTTCTCATGGGTGCTCTGCAAACAGCTTATGCTCGTACATCAAGTGGAACGATAACTCACTCTGCATTGGCCGTAATTATTACCTGTCCATCAGACATTACCGTTTCATGTGCAAGCCAGGTTCCTTCCGATGAGTCAAATTTTATAGTGGCTACAAGCAATTGTCCTGGCTTGGTCACTGTGGTGCTTGTAGGTGATGTGATAACTAATCAAATATGTCCGGATAATTATATCATCACACGCACATACCAGGCAACTGATCTATGTGGGAACTCTGCTACTTGTATACAGATCATTACTGTTGAAGATACAGACTATCCTATCCTAATATGTCCGCCAAATGTCATGCTCACATGTTCGGCCAGCACGGCTCCTGCCAATACGGGAATAGCAACGGTCATTGATGGGTGCACTTCGAATCCGGTAATGTTTTTTACAGATATGTATATTCCAGGTATCTGTACAAACAGTGGAGTTATTCAACGCACATTTACAGCCATGGATGATTGCGGAAATAGTGCAAGCTGCATTCAAACCATTACCATTGATGATCCAAATCCACCTGTGATCACGTGTCCAGCCAATATAACGATAACATGTACAGCCAGCACTTCTCCTGGAACTACAGGGCTTGCCACTGCTACGGATAACTGTACACTGAATCCCTTAATCTCCTTTGTCGATACGTATTATCCAGGTTATTGTACAAACTACGCAATCATTGAACGCATATTTACGGCAACAGATCATTGCGGAAATAGCGCAACCTGCATTCAAAATATTTCCATTGAAGATACCATTCCTCCAAGCATCACATGTCCACCTAACTTAACCTTATCATGCTCTGATAATACAGCTCCCGTATCTACAGGATTTGCAACTGCTACTGACAATTGTACACTAAATCCTCTTATATCCTATATCGATACTTATTTTCCAGGCCCTTGCCCAAACAACGGGGTCACGCAACGCATATTCACGGCAACCGATGATTGCGGAAATAGTGCAACCTGTATTCAAATCATTTCTGTGAACGATAATTATCCTGCCACTATTATTGATGGTCCTCCAGATATTTCAGTAGCCGTGCCAGGGCCTTCACCATGTTCAGCATACGTTTCCATAGCCATTCCATCTACATATGATTCCTGTGATCAGAATGTGATATTGATCAACGATTATAACTCAACAGCTGATGCCAGTGATTTTTATCAGGAAGGTACAACCCAGGTTATCTTTACTGCTACAGATAATTGTGGGAATACATCGACGCATTCATTTACAATCACAGTCACTTGCACATCACCTCCGGCCAATGCCATGGTCATACACAACAATGGAAATATTGATATTCGGGGTTACACCAGCCTCGGGGAAGCCTCTGCAGGTGCCCCACGGATCAAAATGAAAGAACTTCCTCTTGCTACTACCGCGGCTACGCACAATTCTTCCGTTTCAGTTCCACATGGACTCACTGCTTCCAAGATATTAAGTGTAAGTGTGCTAACAGAATGGGATGAGGATCTCTTTGTATCACCGGAGTATTCTTCAGCACTTAATCTAAGGTATAGCTACACTGTGACTGCCACTAATATTGTTATTCAGAATAATACCCCTCCAGGGGACTGCTTGATTTGCTCAAAGCCTGTTCTTATCACAATAATCTATAAAGAATAAAGGTGCCACCGCATCAATATTTTCACTTTTCACCTTTCATTCTTCACTTTTCACTTTTCATTCTTCATTTTTAAGCCCAGCTTGGCGTTTAATACTTTCCTGATGCACCGCACTCAGATAATTACTAATAAATCCCTCAC
>DASXWI010000127.1:0-1700 GCA_036503755.1 Saprospiraceae bacterium
GGCGAAAACAAAGCTGGCCAGGTTGATGGTGCAGTTACTTGATGAGTATATACCGGTGATTGAAGGAAGCGAATTGAATGACGATCCTTTAGCGCCTATTTCAGTATTCGGACAAAAACTTGTAGCGCAATTGCATGATGAGACACCGGTGAAATGGGTACATCGGAATGAGCGATATGTAGAAAAGCTTGCGACACCGGATGTTTCTGTAGCAGATCTTATCGGTGATGTGGATCCCATTAAAGCAGCTACACTCAAGTTGCCCTATAGTGATGAACGTGTGATCCACTTTGGATTGATACCAAGGTCACACCGTTCCATTTTTGTGATCAATGAGATACCGGATTTGCAAGCGAGGATACAGGTCTCTCTTTTTAATATTTTGCAAGAAGGAGATATCCAGATACGCGGATTTAAAACAAGATTGCCGCTGGATATTCAATTTATTTTCACGGCCAATCCTGAGGATTATACTAACCGTGGATCGATCATCACTCCACTGAAAGACCGTATTGAAAGTCAGATTCTGACTCACTATCCTGAAGATATTCCAACAGCAAAAGCGATCACGGCACAGGAAGCTTCGATAGCCAAACGACAGTCCGGAATGGTTATCGTTCCAGAAGTCATCCGCAATATCCTGGAACGCATCAGTTTTGCAGCACGGAAAAGCGAATATATCGATGAGAAGTCAGGTGTGTCAGCACGACTCAGTATTACTGCACTTGAAAATCTCTATAGCACAGCAGAAAGACGTGCCCTTATTAATGAAGAGACCACAACCGTTGCGCGCATCGCTGATTTCTGGGGAGTTATTCCATCCATTACGGGTAAAATAGAATTGGTCTATGAAGGAGAAGTAGAAGGACAGTACAATGTCGCTCTTCAACTTGTCGGTCAGGCCATACGTGATGAATTTCTCGAGACCTTTGCGCATCCGGAGAAAATTAAAAAGGGGAAAGAAAAGGATCCTTATGGTGCCATTCGTGCATACTTTGGAGACAGTAATACAGTATTGTTACCAAATGATCTTGATGATGATAGTTTCAATGCGATCCTCGATGACATCCCCGGTATGGACAGATTGTTAGAATCTCTTCGTATACCTAAAGCAGAATATCATGTCTACAAGGAAATTGTACTTCATGCACTCGCAGACCTTGATGTCCTGACGAAGGAATTGACTCAAGGAAAGATCGGATTCAGCGATCCACTTGGAAAGATGTTGAATGAGTTGGATGATGAGGATCGTGATTAATGGCATAGGGCATAGGGCAGAGAGCATTGTTTCATATTAAGCTCAACATTGCTTCTTTAAAAGGCCTGCTGCCTTTTACTAAATTACGATCTACCAAGCCCATCCTGATTTAAAACTTTGCTCTAGGATCATTTCGAATAGGGAAGATCATGTGTCCGAAAACTGTTTGAGCAGCACGACCGCCTATTTCATGGATAAGCAAGACACTATAGGTGCAATGCAATGGAAGAAATAGGAAATTGGAATCGAACTAAGCGAGAAAGCCAATAGGGACATAAATCAGTTGACCAGAACTCCAAGCGAGTTTTTTCGGACACGAGGTTTTTGGTTCTTTTTTCCGGCAAAAAAGAACACGCAGCACGTGTTACGTCGATTCATCGACAAGTTCAATCGGATAGACATACGAAATGCTATATCTTTGGCGCTCTTAGCATCATAATTA
>DASXWI010000128.1:0-2463 GCA_036503755.1 Saprospiraceae bacterium
GGCTGGTCTGTGTGGTATGTTTTGGTATGGTTGTTTGTGATGTGGACCGGTATTTTTTACAGGCCATCTTTGGAATTAACCTGGAAACTATTTATGCTTGCAGGTAAGACAAAATCAAGATTAAAGTCCGACGTAAAGAATTTCATTCATGAAATCGAAACGATGTTATCTGGACATTAAGGGCATAGAGCATAGAGCATAGTGCATAGGGCGGAAGGGCAGAAGGGAGGAAGGGAGGAAGGGCAGAAAGGAGGAAGGACTGAATCTTTTATCGGATAAGCGTCACATTTCCCTTGAATGTTTCACGCTGACCGTTTTCAAATTCAACTTCCAGGTAATAATTAAAGATACCTGCGCTGGAGGTGAAATGTTTGTAAGTTCCATCCCACCATTCCTCTGTAGACTGAAGGTGAAGGTTGTATTCTTTGTAGACATTGTTTCCCCAGCGGTCAAAGATGAATAAGCGTGTGATCAGGATATTTTCATCTCCTGCAACACGAATTTGAAACAAGTCATTGACACCATCTCCATTTGGAGAGAAAACGTTAGGAATATATATCGGGCAGGGGTTTTTGGGAATAACTAAAAAGGTATCCAGCGTACAGCCCAGGGCATCTGTAATGCGCAATGCATGGTTTCCATGACCAACTTCCAGAAAAAGTGGATCGCCTTGTGAAGTACGGTCGGCAAATGCAAAAGAATAAGGTTCATTTCCTCCTGTGATAGATAATTGGATAGTCCCAGTAGGGTTGAGGCAATCCGAGGATGTTATGGAAGCTTCTTCAATCTTCATTTCATTCCGTAGTGGTAATTCCACTTCTCTCACTTGTGTATAACCAGCTTCATCAAGGATGTAAATCGTATACCATCCTGCGGCAAGATTTGAAAAAGTATTGTTGGATTGAAAGTTTTGACCATCAAGGGAATATTGCCATTCGCGTATTTCACCTGGTCCGGAGATCCGGATACTTCCATTTTGTTGACGACAGGTTTCCGGTTGGATAGTTATTGTCTCCGGATAGGACTTGTCGGTGACTTGAGAGGTGATTGATGGATTGCCAATAGAGTTGTTTCTGCCTTGTGATGTTGGAAGATTGTTTTCCTGGCGAACTTGTGAGAACAGAAACTGGCTTAATAGAAAGCAAAACAGGATCAGAAACGTGCTTCTCAATGTTAAAAACGGCATGTATTTCTTTAAAAGTTTGATCAAAAGTCAGATTCTTGGTGAAAAATAAGGCTTTATCCTGAATCGTGTTAGTCCATAACTTCATAGGCTGTAATAGGCCTGGACTTGTTCTTCAGGTCAAGATCACCAATCTTCCTGCAATTGAAAGACTCTTTTACCTGGTCATACGCTGCCTCGCTGATGACCACCTGGCCCGGCGAAGCCACACTTTGTAACCTTTGGGCGGTATTGACCGTATCCCCGATAACCGTATAATCCAGCCTACGGAGACTGGAAGAGCCAATATTTCCGGAGATCATCTCCCCGCTGTTAATACCAATAGAAACTTTGGGGGTAAAATCCACATTCTGGTGTAACTCAGGCAGATTTGCTATCTCATTCCGGACGGAAAGGCTGGCTTCAATGGCCCGATCAAGATGAAATTCTCCACGGAAAACCGCCATGATGGCATCTCCAATAAACTTATCGACATACCCCCCCTGGGCAATGATCCCTTTGACCATGACCTCGAAATAACTATTTAACAATTTGACCACCATATCCGGAGATTCATTTTCGCTGATGGTGGTAAAACTGCAGATATCCATAAAAGCTACTGTTCCTTCTATAGTATCGCTCGACATGAGGGAGCTTTCAAATTCCCTGCTGGCCATAAATTTCAGCACATTTTCATCAACATACATCCTTAAGATGTTATTCTCTTTGATAGCTTCCATGGTCTTGCGCATCTGTTGCACATATTTAATGGTCTTTTCCATCGTCAGGTCAAGATCTTCAAAATTGACAGGCTTGGTGATAAAATCGAATGCTCCGCGGTTCATGGCCGTGCGTATGTTTTCCATATCCCCATAGGCGGACACAATCACTGATTTAAGCAATGTGTTTTCTTCCGCAAGTCTGCTAAGCAGCGTCAGGCCATCCATTTCTGGCATATTGATATCACTCAGCACCACATCTACATCTGTGTGTTCAGCTAATTGTTCCAGCGCTTGTTTTCCATTAGAGGCGAACACAAACTCATAATGGTGTTCGCGTATTTTCTGGCGAAACTTTTGTTTGATCAGCGCTTCAAGATCTGCTTCGTCATCCACAACTAGGATCTTAGCCATTATTGTATTGCTTTTAATTTTTCCTTCAGGATATTAAATTCCACTGGCTTTGTCAGAAAATCATCAGCTCCGAGACGCATGGCGGTGTTATAATTTTCGGCATCACCGTAAGCTGTGATCATCATAACAAGGGGTGGAGGTGTTTTATATTCTTGCTTGATATGGCGT
>DASXWI010000129.1:0-3314 GCA_036503755.1 Saprospiraceae bacterium
GGTTGTTATGGACATTAGGTATAGATCGGTTTATAGGTATTTCATGAAAATTTGGAGTACCCAGCCTGCTCAATTGTGTATCGGTATACGAAAACAACCTCCCTTGTAGTAAAGGATCATTGCTAAAGTCAATTCCGGGAACCAGATGTCCAGGGTGAAATGCAACTTGCTCAGTTTCAGCAAAGAAATTGTCCGGATTCCTATTTAAGGTCATTTTGCCAATGATGGTGACCGGCACAAGTTCTTCCGGGACTAACTTGGTAGGATCCAATAAATCAAATTCAAATTTGTGTTCATCTGCTTCCGGAATAATCTGTAAACCTAACTCCCACTCAGGAAAGGCTCCGCTCTCAATGGCTTCATATAAATCTCTTCGGTGAAAATCAGAATCTTTACCGGAAATGCGGGTGGCTTCATCCCAGCAAACAGCGTGGACTCCGAGGACGGGTTTCCAATGAAATTTTACGAAATGAAATTTACCCTCCTTATTGATGAGTTTGAATGTATGCACGCCAAATCCTTCCATCATCCGCAAACTTCTAGGGATCGCACGATCGCTCATCACCCACATGATCATGTGAAGAGATTCCGGCATCAACGAAATGAAATCCCAAAAGGTATCATGGGCAGAAGCAGCTTGTGGCATTCCATGATCAGGTTCAGGTTTGACAGCATGGACCAGGTCCGGAAATTTCATCGCATCCTGGATGAAAAAAACAGGAATATTATTTCCTACTAAATCATAATTTCCTTCCTGTGTATAAAACTTAACGGAGAACCCACGCACATCTCTTGCCAGGTCTGTTGAACTGGAACCTCCGGCTACTGTAGAGAACCGGACAAAAACAGGAGTTTTAGTTTCAGTATCATTTAAAAATTCAGCTTTTGTATATTTGCTTATGCTTTTATAGAGTTGAAAATACCCATGCGCAGCTGATCCTCTTGCATGCACGATTCGTTCCGGTATCCGTTCATGGTCAAAATGAGTAATTTTTTCCCGTAAAATGAAATCCTCAAGAAGGGTGGCTCCTCTTTCACCATCCTTCAGGGAGTTTTGGTTGTCATTGATTTTCAAACCTTGATTGGTGGTTAAGGCTTCATTGTCATTCTCCGTTGTGTATTTGCCAAGCTGAGCTGCTTTATCATCCGCCATAGAAGATGGGGTAGGTTTCTTTTTCATCATTAAGGAACGTAAACTTTTAAGTTTGTAATTTGACAACGACAAGGGAAGGAATGCGTTCAGGTAAATGTATATATAGGTGGTAGGTATACAGTCGTATAATTATCTCAATTTATTATACAATTTCCAATTTCTTTTAGATCTGTGATTCAAATACATTAGATGCATTATGGTATGATAACTCGAAATCTGATACTACTTTTAACTATCGTGTTTTCTTGTTCCAGTTTATTTGCCCAGACGAAACAAGCTAAAACAGTAATCGATTCAATTGAAAAAGTGATTCTGGCAAACCTGGATAATTTGGACATTGAAGGAATCGCTTATGCCTTGGTAGATACGGACAGCACGTTATGGTCGAAAGGATTTGGCTATGCGGATAAGAAAAGCAAATGTCAAATGACAGATACAAGCATTACAAATTTTGCTTCTGTTTCAAAGCCTTTAACAGCCGTAGGCATAATGATGCTGGGCCAAAGGAAAATAATAGACATCCATAACCCTGTTGAATTTTATCTCAAATCCTGGAAACTGCCAAACACGAACTATGACAAATCGAAAGTTACCATAGAGAACATTTTAAAACATAGGGCTGGTTTATCATTAATGTCCGCCCCATTTTTTGCTGGTAAAACAACGCCTCCGACTGTAAAAGATGTTCTTGATGGAAATAACTCCGAAAGCAAACCCGTATATATAAAATTCCTTCCGGACAGCACATGGAGCTATTCCGGAGGAGGGTATGCCATGCTTGAATTAATGACAGAGGATGTTACCAGTACCAGGTTTTTCAGTTTTATGCAAAGTAATTTGTTTTCTCCCCTTGGTATGCAAAACAGTTCATTTGAATATATTCAGACCAACCAATTCTGTGGTGTAAAAAATTATAATGAAAAGGGAAAGCCAATTAAGCCCTACTTTACAGTGGCAGCAGCAGCAGGTGGACTCAATTCAACAAGCAGGGATATGGGACTGTTGATCCAGGAAATAATAAAAATGTACTCAGGTAAAAGCCATTTACTTTCTAAAGAATCTTTTCACAAAATGATCCACTCAACCACACCCGTGGATCTGAGCAAGTTTGGAATCGACGAAAAAGGAGTAGCGTGTGGCTTAGGACTGTTTGTTCATCATAGCAAAGATGATGTTGTAATTTACCATAGTGGCGGCAACCCAGGTGTGATAGCTTATATTATTGTTTCGTTGGAAAAAGAAAAAGGACTGGTACTTGTATCTAATAGCGACAACGCCAGGCCACTTGTTCAAAAAGTCTTGCAATTATGGGGGCAATTGAATAATGTGTCGATGCCATACTTCTTTTAAAGAAAGCTTATAGACTTATACTCACACTTTACACCCACTCTTGTCTGCAATCTCACGTCTCACGTCTCACGTCTGGAATCTGGCATCTGATGTCTGGCATCCTTAATTCCTGGAGGAAGCATCATTTCGTCCGCATGATGTATCTTGTAAGAACAACAAACTGCCCTCATATGACCAGGTTAGCTCTCATCCGTATCACAATCCTCCTCATTATTGCCAGCACGGCAACATCCAGTGCACAAGAATCGAAAAGAGGTCTTGATAATGGGAGTAATGTCCCGGGAATAACTGTCCTGGATCTTGACCGTAAGTATCACAACGTCTTTGACTATCTCGATCAGGGAAAATTTGTAGTGCTTGATTTATTTTGGGTGAAATGTGAACCCTGTTGGGAATATTATAACACGGGTAAATTACAGGCTGTCCACACTACCTTGGGGCCTGATGGTACAGACCAGGTAAGGGTTTTGTCTATTGAATCTGAAGGCTCCAGCGAGGCATGCCTAAATGGGAACTGCACCGGTAGCTATGGCAACTTTGTCGAACTCGCCAATTACCCGGTGGCTACTAGTAGTTTGCTTGGGTCAATGTTTGATCTTGAATCCTATCCGGCTTATTATCTTCTTTATCCCAACCGGACGCTGCGCCCAATCAGTGCGCCAACAGTTTCCGCGATCAATGGATTGATCAACGCCTACAATTCCAGCCAGGGCTTATACGGACAAACTAATGTCCAGGTCCGCCAGGTAAACAGTAACCTCATTGGGGGTTGCATGTGCAATGTAGATTCTATTTCACCATCAGTCACTAT